>JBEKHU010000018.1:0-13777 GCA_050012115.1 Bryobacteraceae bacterium
CTTCGCGCATGCCCACAACTGGCTGTATGCCGGCCAAATGGATCCGGTCTGGAAGACGCTGAACTGGTTCTGGGATCACCAGGCCTCGCCGGGGCTGTACACGTGGTGGGAAGGCAAAGGCGAGGAAAACGCGTTCCGTCAATGGGACTACGTACGCGGGTGGGTCCAGCCGGCCCACGTGACCCCGCACTACTGGTCGGCGGCGACCCACCTGCTGCTGCAGTTGGACATGTTGTCCTATGTGGACGAATCCGCCGAACAACCTTCCCTGGTGGTGGGCGGCGGCATTCCCGCCGAATGGTGCGCGCACCCCATGAAGGTGCACGGGATGCTGACCAAGCTGGGCGCGGTGGACTGGGATTGGGATGGGCGCGCGATGCGGGTCCGCGTCCGTGGCCAGCGCTGCCCGGTGCGCCTGGGGCCAGGATTCCCCAAGGATGCAGCGATCAGAGTGGAGTACGCCGCGAACTAGCGCGGGAGCCAAAACACCTGTCAACGCGCCTCGCCACGGGTGCGCGGAGGCTGGCGAGATCGAGCGGAAATCAGCGCCAGCGAGATTGCTCAAAGTGAGTGTTGTCTGCAAGTAGATGGCCCAAATTGGGCCACATTCGCCCGTATGTCATTGATTCCAGGTATAACAAGCGGCCCAGCTTGGGCCGTTTTGCCGGGATGAAGAGTGCTGTTGCGCAATGTCGGCGGAGCGAAGCGTAGCGCGCTTTCGGCGTCCAAGCCCACGGGAAGCGGGACTCCTTCAACAGATCCCTCTGAAACTCGCCAGCCACGCCACTCCAGAGCTGATTCTCTATGCGGTTCGCAAAGCGATGATCTGCCGACTGGAGCCCAGAGTACAATCGCAATTGCCGGGGGTGTTCGGATGTGGAGACGCTGGATGGCGTTCGCCGCAAGCGCGGCAGCCGCTCTCGCTTTCGCGCAATCCGATGCGGTCGTTGTGACTTCCGAGCCGGCCTACGCCGAGACCACTTACGCCACCGCCGCCGGCGACTGCCGCATCAGCTGGATCGTTTCTCATACCGAGTTGAACAAGGGCGTGATCCGGCACCGCTCCGATTGCAGCCTGCCTTTCCCCGAACAGATGCCGCTGATCGCGCGCGTGATGACGCGCGTCTTCAAGGATGAGCCCGGCATCGGCGCCTCGCCCAAGCTCTACTGGGGGCGGCTGTACCCCGACGGCCATCCCGACCCCCTGTTGGCCGCACGCCTGGCGACGGCCGCAAAGCGCTCGCCCCAGTGGGACTCGATCCATGGCCGCCCGGTCTCCGGGAACGTGAATCTCTTCGTGCGCAAGCTGGCCAACGACGCGCGGATCTACACCGAATTGCGGAAGCTGTTCCGGAAATCCGGCCTGGAGATCGAAGTGGCCGCCGTGGAAAAAGTGCTCATCGGCCGAGCCGCGGAATTGCCTTTCCTGCAACCGCTGCCCCAGGGCATGCAGGCCGCCGACCGGCTGCCCTACGACTGCATGGTGTGGCTCTCCATCAGCCGTTCCGTTTCCAGATAACAGGCCTGTTGATCCGAAAGATAGGGTGTTATACTGCCTGTCGCCGGGGCGGTCCCCGGGCTCGGCGTTCCGGCATGGAGGTGAGGAGTGAAGAACCCCATGATCGTCGTCCTGTTCCTGTGCGCCGTGGCGGCGCTGGTGCGCGCCGGATTCAGGTTCTATTACAGAGAGTGGTTTCCGGCGGCCTATACGGCGGTGATCGCCTCGACGGCGATCGTCATGCTGATCGTGCTGTTGCGGCTGCTGAACCAGCTCGATGTTCCATTGGGCGATAGCGACTTCGCCGGCGGGCGCATCATGATGCAGGCGACCAGCGCACAGGTGGGTGATACGTTGTACTGGGGGGTGGGCTTTTTCCTTTCGTCGGTGGGACTGGTGGAGGTCCCGGACGCACTATGGACTAAGTGGATCTCCTATCCCGCGGCGTTCGTGCTGCTGCTGCTGATGGGCCTGATGCTGCTGATCAGCATGGGCCAGAAGCTGCAGCGCGTGGAGGCCGACTCGAGCGGGATCCAGGTGTTCACCGAAACGCGCGGCTTCAGGCCGCAGGACCTTCCGGAGAGCGGGACGAGCGAACTGAATGACCCCGAAACCAACGTCAAGTGGGCGCAAGTGGGGGCGGTCCAGCTGGTCGATAGATACACGAAGAGTTCTAACTCGCGCCGGTCGGGCACCAGCACCCTGGTGAGCAGCAATTTTGTGCTGCTGGACCACAACGGCAAGGAGCTGCTGAGCATCACGCAACCACTGGCACCGCCGGACCGCTACAAGCTGTTTCTCGAATCCATCCCGCGCTGGACGGGGCACCAGGTGGAGGAGGTCAGGACGTCGAAATAGGCGCCCGACCGGGCTGGGGGGAACCCGAGTGCGGAACGCCAGCGTGGAGCGCATTTTGCTCAATTTGAGGAAGAATCGCTCGTAAGTGATTGAATTCAGGTTGGAGTTTTGCTCACTTGAGCAATTCTGCCAGGGCAGGGGATGCCGTCCGCGGATTCGGACGACGCGTCAAGCGGGGGCCGATGTGACCTTGGATGACGCCGCGGGTGACTTCAGTTTGTAACATCATAGCCTGCGTTCAGCGAAAGAAGATGAAGCGCGGCTGGCTGCGAAGGCGCATGCGACAATATCGGGTGAGAGCGTTTCAGGTGACCAAATCCTCCCAGCCCAGGTCCTCCAAACCGCGTCGCCTATCCGGCCGCTTCAAGCGATTCCTGGCGGCGGTTGTCACCATCCTGGTGATCTTCGGCCTGGGCGGCGCGGTGTGGGTGTGGATGCACTACTCACGGCTGGTGGACGAGAAGCTGAAGGAAGGCCCGTTCGCGCAGACGGCGGAGATCTTCGCCGCGCCCGAGCCGATCCGCACGGGCGAGGCGCTGAGCGCGGACGAACTGACCGAGATGCTGCGGCGGCGCGGCTACACGGAGAACCGCTCCAGCCGGATCGGCTGGTACAAGGTCCGGCCGGACGGCGTGGAGATCTTTCCGGGCGTGGACGCGTGGCCGGAGAGCGAGCCGGGGGTGATCTTCCTGCAGTCGGGCGTGGTGACGCGGATCGTCTCCAACCGCGACAACAGCGAACGCACGATGTACCTGCTGGAGCCCGAACTGATCAGCAACCTGTTCGACCGGCTGCGGCAGAAACGCCGCGTGGTGCGCTACAGCGACATTCCCAGAATCCTGGTGGATGCGGTGACCTCGGCGGAAGATAAACGGTTTTTCCAGCACGCCGGATTCGATCCGCTGCGCATTATCAAGGCGATGTTCGAGGACGTGCGCGAGGGGCGCAAGGCGCAGGGCGCCTCGACGCTGAGCATGCAACTGGCGCGCAACTTCTGGCTCGGTCCGGAGAAGACGTGGGGGCGCAAGATCGTGGAAGCGCTGATCACGATGCAGATCGAACAGAAGCTGACCAAGGAGCAGATCTTCGAGTACTACTCCAACCAGGTGGACCTGGGGCAGCGGCGCAGCTTCGCCGTGCGTGGCTTCGGCGAGGCGGCGCACTTGTACTTCGGCAAGGACGTGCGCGAGCTGAAGGTGGAAGAGGCGGCGCTGCTGGCGGGGATGATCCAGAAGCCGAACCTGTACAACCCCTACCGGCACGAGGAGCGGGCGCTGCAACGGCGCAACATCGTGCTGGGGCTGATGCACGAGAACGGGTATCTCACGGACATGCAGTACCTGGAAGCCACCAAGGCGCCGCTGAAGCTGGCCGAGGGCGGCATCGAGTCGACGGACGCGCCGTACTTCGTGGACCTGATCAACGACGAGCTGCGGGAGCGCTTCTCGGACGTCGATTTCCAGACGACGCAGTACCGCATTTACACCACGCTGGACATGAAGCTGCAGCGCGAGGCAGTGGAGTCGGTGCGCATCGGGATGAAGGAAGTGGATGCGCAACTGTCCAAGCGCAGGAAGAAATACCCTGAACCGCAGGTGGCGCTGGTGGCCATGGATCCGCACACCGGCGAAGTGCGGGCGCTGCTGGGAGGACGCAATTACGGCCTCAGCCAGTTGAACCGGGCGCTGGCGCTGCGCCAGCCGGGCTCGTCGTTCAAGCCGTTCGTGTACGCGGCGGCGCTGCGGACGGCGATTACGGGCGGCCCGACGTTGCTGACACCGGTGAGCCAGGTGGTCGACGAGCCGACGACGTTCATGTTCGACGACAAGATTTACGAGCCCAACAATTTCCACGAGGAGTGGCACGGGCGGGTGACACTGCGGCAGGCGCTGGCGCACTCGATGAACATTCCGACGGTGAAGTTCGCCGAGGCGGTGGGCTACGAAACGGTGGCGGAGCTGGCGCGGGACGCCGGGCTGGAGAACACGAAGGGCACGCCGGCCGAGGCGCTGGGGGCCTACGAGGCGACGCCGCTGCAGATCGCCAGCGCGTACACGACCTTCAGCAACGGTGGCGCGTGGATGCAGCAGAACGCGATCAGCGAGGTGCGGGACCAGACGGGCAAGCTGGTGTGGCACTACAGTCCGGTGACGCGCGAGGTGCTGGACCCGCGGGTGGCATACATGGTGACGAGCCTGATGGAAGAGGTGTTGCGCAGCGGCACGGGGGCCATGGCGCGGACGCGCGGGTTCCTGCTGCCGGCCGCGGGCAAGACGGGGACCTCGCGCGACGCCTGGTTCGTGGGGTTCACGACGCGGCTGCTGTGCGCGGTGTGGGTGGGCTTCGACGACAACACCGAGATGCCGCTGGAAGGAGCCAAGGCGGCGCTGCCGATCTGGACGGAGTTCATGAAGCGGGCGCACACCTACCGCGAGTACAAGAATGTCGCGGAGTTCGAGGCGCCGGACGGCATCGTTACCGCCGAAATCGACGCCCAGACCGGCCAGCTCGCCACGGGCGCGTGCCCGCAGCGCCGGTCCGAGGTTTTCATCGCCGGGACGCAGCCGACCGACTACTGCCGGCTGCACGGAAGCGGCAGCCGGACGCTGATCGCGAGTTGGGATACCGCCGAAACGGCGGAGGCCGGGACGGCTGGCGGGGACAAGGGCGCGTCCGGCGCCGCGCAGGCCAGGCGAGCGCGCCCGAACGACGCGCAGAAACCCGCGCAGAAGCCTCCGGCCGCGCCCGCCGCGCCCCAACAAAAGAAGGGGTTCTGGGATCGGATCAGAGCTATATTTAGGTAGGATTACTGCGTTGGCGGGATTGTCCCGGTGGGGAGGCATTTATGGTCCCGTTGGGCTATTCGTGCAGGATTTTGGCCGCCCTGGCGGCCCTGACTCCAGGAGTGGCGTGGACCGGCATTCCGAATTTGCAGGAACCCGCGGCGCCCAAAAAGGAACTCACTTTTGAGGAGCGCGGGGACATCTATTCGGCGCGCAAGATGTTCCGGGAGGCAGCCGAAACGTATCTCAAGACCCAGCCGCTGACGGCGGTCGTGTTGAACAAGGCAGGCATCGCCTATCAACAACAGAACGACCTGGAGACGGCGAAGAAGTATTACACGCGGGCGACGAAAGCCGATTCGGGCTATGCCGAGGCGATCAACAACATGGGGACGGTTTTCTACGCCCAAAAAAGCTTTGGCCGGGCGATCCGGTACTACAAAAAGGCGCTGAAGATGCGGCCGCGGTCGGCCTCGATTCTTTCCAACATGGGCACGGCCTGGTTCGCGCGCCGCAATTACAAAGAAGCCTTCGAGAATTATCAACTGGCGATGGAGATAGACCCCGAGGTTTTCGAGCGGCACGGTACGCAGGGCGTGATGCTGGAGGAGCGGGACATCGCGGAGCGCGCCAAGTTCAACTATTACATGGCGCGGTTGTACGCCAAGCGGGGGATGAACGAACTGGCGCTGCAGTACATCCGCAAGGCACTGGAAGGCGGATTCAAGGACAAGAAGAAATTCCGCGAGGAGGAAGACTTCACGGCCCTGCGGAAGCTGCCGGAATTCGAAGAGCTGATGAAGCTGGAGCCGCGTGTTCTCTAGGACGCGCCTGGCCGGCGCAGTGCTGGGCGTCGCACTGATCGCCGGTGGATTGTGGCTCTACTGGCGCCACACGAACGCCGCGGGCGAACTCGGGCAACCGCGGCGGATTGCCATCCTGCCGATCGAAAACCTGACCGGGCGGGCGTCGCTCGACTGGGCGGGCCGGGCGATGATCGAGGTCGCCCAGCTTGAACTGGGGGCGGGTGAAGCGGCGGCCGTGTTCCCGGCCCGCGACGCGGGCGAGGCGCTGGCGCGGCAGGCCACGGACCTGGCGTATGGAACGCTGGAGTTGGACCACCCGGAAGCGGGCGAAGGCGTGCCGCGGTTGCGCTACGCCCTCTTCATCGAGAACGTGGCGCGGCATGAGGTTCTCAACCAGCAGCGGGGCGCGGGAACGGCGCTGAATGCGGCGTCGGCCCTGGCGGCGCTGCTGGCCCAAGCCTCGGCGGTGCGATCGCTGCGGCCGGCCGGCGTGCGCGACGACCGGGGGCTGGAGCTGTTCTCCAAACAGAAGTACGAAGAGTGCACCCGCGCCGACCCGCAGGCGTACTGGTGCTGGGAGCGCTGGGCGGTCACAACTTTCGAGGCGGGGAAGAAGGACGAGGCGCTGCGGATCGTAACGCAGGGCCGGGAGAAGGCCACCGCGGCGCCGGCCTCCGCGCGGGCACGGCTGGATTTCGTGGAGGCGACCTTCCGCGGCGATCCGGCGTTGCGCAGAGCGGCGCTGGAGCGGCTGGTTCAGGCGGATCCCGGCAACCCGGGCGCGATCAGCGAACTGGCGTCGCAATTCGTGGCGGAGCGGCGCTACGCGGAGGCCGAGTCGCTGTACCGGCGGGCGCTCGGAACGAACCGCCGCCAAAGCGAGGTGTGGAACCTGCTGGCGTATGCGCAGGCCTGGCAGGGGCACTTCGACGAGGCTCGCAAGAGCCTGGAGGTATACGACCGGCTGGCGCCGGGCGACCCCAATCCGGCCGACTCGCGCGGGGAGATCGAGATGCTGGCCGGAAACCTGGCGGGGGCGCAGTCGTGGTTTCTGAATTCCTATCACCGCGACCCGAAGTTCAACTCAGGCGCGGCGATGGAAAAGGCGGCGCTGGCGAACTACCTGGCGGGCAACGACCGGGTGGCAGCGGAGTTGGTGGGCACCTATCTTGCCGACAGGGAGAAGGCGGGCGACGCGCTGGCGGGGTACACCGGGGCGCGCTGGCAGTTTCTGTTCGGGCAGAACGGCACAGCGCAGGCGACGCTGGAGAATGCGGTGCGGCGAGGAGGGCCGGACGCGGCGCTGGCGGCCACGCGGCTGATGGTGGCAGCGCTGCGCGACGGGGAAACCGAGGCTGCGCGCCGCTGGGCCCGGACGGTGCGTCAACTGACGCCGGCGTCGGGCAATCCACTGCTGGCGCGGATGGCGGCGCTGCTGGCCGAGGGCGACGCGAGCGCCGTGAGCGACACGGCGATGCGAACCGAGTTGCAGGCCGTCGGGCTGACGCTGCGGGGGCAGTTTGGGCAGGCCCTGCCGGCGTGGGATGAAGTGCTGAAAGGGCCGCGGGGCGGAGCCGACGGGTTCGCCCGCGAAATGAAGGCGTGGTGCCTGCTGCGCGCGGGCAAGGCGGCCGACGCGGCGCGACTGGCACAAGGCGGCTGGCCCCTGCTGGCGGACAACGAACGCCTGCTGTTCGATTTTCTGGTCTACCCCAACGCGCTGTTCGTGCGCGCCGAAGCCGCGGTGGCGGGCCATGACACGGCCGAAGCGCGGCGGCTCTACGATCTGTATCTGCGCTACGCGGGCCACGGCGGCGACCGCTTCGGGCAGGCCGAAAAGGCGCGCGCCGCCAGCCGTTTGTGAGGGCCGGCCAGCGGCCGCCGCAGGGTCGACGTCCGGGCGGGGAACGGCGTCAGATCTGCTCGAGCTCTTCTTCCAACAACTGTTTCTGATTCAAATCGGCGTAGTAGCCGCCCGCGGCCAGGAGTTCCTCGTGCGAGCCGGCCTCGACAATGCGGCCCTCATCCAACAGGTAGATCCTTCGGGCGAGGCGCACGGTCGAAACGCGATGCGAGATCAGAATGGTGGTGCGGCCGCGCATGAACCGCAACAGGCTCGCCAGGATCCGCTCCTCGGTGACGGTGTCGACGGCCGACAAAGCGTCATCGAGGATCAGCATACGCGGGTTCCGCACGAGAGCGCGGGCAATCGCGGCGCGCTGCTTCTGCCCCCCCGACAGCGTCAGGCCACGCTCGCCGACCTCGGTCTGCAAGCCCTGGGGGAATGTCTCCAGGTCGGGTGCGAGGCCGGCCATGTCAGCCGCTTCGCGGATCTCGTCGGCGGTAGCCTGCGGCGCTCCGAAGGCGACATTCTCCGCCAGGGTGGCGCTGAACAGGAACGTCTCCTGCGGCACATAGCCGATGGCCCGGCGCACGTCGGTCGGATCGTAGTCCCGCAGATCGGCGCCGTCCAGCAACACGCGCCCCGCGGTCGGATCGTAGAGCCGTGGAATCAGGTTCACGAGCGTGCTCTTGCCGCTTCCGGTCCGGCCGACGATGGCGATGACGGCGCCTTCCAGCACTTCCAAATCGATGCCGTCCAACGCGCGCCGGCTGCGACCGTCGCCGTTTTGAACGCTGGCGAAGTCCATGGCCACGCCCTCAAAGGCGAGATCGAAGGCCGCCGGTAGCGGCAAAGGACGGGCAGGGCCGGTGATCGACGGCCGCTCGCGCATGATCTTCTGAATCCGCTCAAGAGAAGCGGTGCCACGCTCCATCAGGTTGACGACCCAGCCGAAGGCGATCATGGGCCAGATCAGCGTGCCCATGTAAAAGTTGAACATGACGAAGCTGCCCAGGCTCAGTGAGTGCGCCATGAGGCGCCGGCCGCCGACGAACAACACCACCAGAAATGTCAGTCCGATCAGCGCCTGCAGCAGCGGCATGAAGGCGCTGGAAAGCCGCGCCAGTCCGATATTCTGCGCGATGAATTCGCGATTGAGCGCGGCGAATCGTTCCAGCTCTGAATTCTCCTGCACATAAGCGCGCAATACGCGCGCACCGTTCAGGTTTTCCTGGACCCGGCTGCTAATATCCGAAAAAAGCGCCTGAATTTTCTCGAAACGCGCGTGAATTTGACGCCCGAAGAGCACTACGGCCACGGAAACAGCGGGCGTGGGCGACAGCGCCCACAGTGTCAGCCGCCAATCCACGGCGGCCATCACGCCGAGAGCCAGAACGAAAGTGAGTGACGTTTCCGCCCAATACATCATCGCCGGGCCGAGCATCATGCGCACGGCGTTCAGGTCGTTGGTCGCGCGCGCCATCAGGTCGCCGGTGCGCGAGCGGCCGTAGAAATCGTGGTTCAGCGAGACGAGTCTGGCGAACAGGTCGTTGCGGATGTCGTATTCGACGTCCCGCGAAAGCCCGACCAGCAGCACGCGCATCCAGTATTGAAAAAAGCCCTTGAACAGTGCCGCGCCGAGGATCGCCGCGCAGACCCACCACAACCGCCCCAGCCCCTGGCCGAGAGTCACGGTATCGACGCCGGCGCGCGTGATCAGCGGAATCACTGCTCCGGCGAGATCCTTCAACACCAGCGCCAGCAGTCCCAGGACCAAGGCGAGGCGGTAGCGCCGCATGTACGGCCAAACTGTTTTGAGAGCTGAGATCATGCCACAACCGCCCGCGAGAGCATCATAGCCTGAACGGCGTCGCCAGCAGTTTCAGATACTCCTCGAAGATCGTCTTGCGGGCTTCGCGCACGCGGAACCAATATCTGTTCTCGAACAGAGGACTTTCCGCGGAGACGGTCACAAACTCGAGTTGCGGACAGAACTCGCGGTACAAGCGCGCGGCGCGGCGGGTGTGGAAGGCCGTGGTGACAAGCAGGAACTTGCGGACCCCGGCGCGGCGCAGGGCCGCGCAACAGGCCTGGGCCTCGGTGGCCGTGCTCAGTTCGTCGTTCTCGATGCAGCGGAAATTAGCGGCCGGGTATCCGTGCCGCTCGGCGAAGGGAATGCTGGCGGCGCATTCCGACATGTCATAGAACGTCCTCGGCCCGCTGACGTACGCCACGGGCGCGTAGCCTCCGCGCACCAGCTCGCCCGCTTTCAGAATCCTCTCGCCGGACCTGCCACCGGCCAGTACCAGGACCGCATCGGCCTTCTGGGGCGGCTGTCCGACATCGAGATACATGCCGGCGCGCTTGAGCAGCGGTTCCCGGAAGCACCACGCCACGGCAATTGAGAGAAGACAGGAGAGCAGCAGCGCGAACCGCGGTCGAATCCGGAAAGCCTGCACGCCGGGGCTCACTTGTCGTCGCTGTCCAGACGGCCGGCGCTGCGCAGGATCTGGAACATTCTTTCGACTTCGGCGGCGTCCTCATCGCTCACGATGCGCGGCGGCGCCGGCGCGGCTCTTTCGGTCTTGGGCTGCGGAGCCTCCCCGAAGATGCGGCTGTGGGGCACGCCGTTGATCAGAGCGTGGGTGCAACGCTGCTGGATCAGGCGCAGCAGCAGGCGGCAGTGATCCGCGTGTCCGGGATAGAGAATTCGCAGCGGCCGGCCCTCAACCAGCGCCAGGTGGACCACCAGCGGCGAAATCCAATTGGTCTGGTCGACGCGCCGGATGCTTGTCCAATCGATGGCCTGCCGCCCCACCACGATGTTGTTGGCATTCACTTCGATCCGCGGGCGCGTAGCCAGCCAGGCGGCGCCGAGGGCTCCAGCCAGCAGGACTGCGGCGGGAATCCAGGCCGGCCACCAACTCCATGCGCACCACGCCGAGAAGCCCGCCATGAGGAGTCCCGCCAGCGCGGCGAGCGGATAAACGCGGGAAGGGGAAAATCGGTTCATAGCGGCAGTGCCATCTTCAGGCTAGCCGCGGTTCGGCCGAGCGTCAATGGCGTTCCGTCCGCAGCAGCCGGACGGCCGTCCAAAGGTAATGCGCGCCGCTCCACGCCGTGGCCGCAACCACCGCCCAGACAAGTCCCGCAAATAGCGGCTGAGGCGGCAGATCGGGCCACCCGGCGCGCAGCACGCAGGCCCCGGCGAGCAACAACTGGCAGGCGGTGGAAAGCTTGCCGCAGAAGCTGGGCGGGAATCGGCGCGCACGGCCGGAGGCCAGGCCCAAGGCGGCAAGGCAGAGAATCATCAGGTCGCGGCCGAGGACCAGCCCGGTCAGGCACCAGCTCAGCATCCCCTGCCAGGCGAAGCAGATGTAAAGCGTGGCCACCAGGATCTTGTCCGCCAAAGGGTCCAGCTTCTCGCCCAGTGCGCTTTTCCAGTCAAAACGACGCGCCAGGTAACCGTCGAGCGCATCGCTCATGCCGACCACAAACAAAACGGGCAGGGCAATGCGGAAGTTGCCTCGCGCGAGTTCCCAGCCCAGCCAGGGCGACGCGACAATCCGCAGGATGCTGATCAGATTGGGTGGCGTGAGCCAACCGTTCATGACGCCGGTCAGACCATCAGGCTATCACTTGCGCCACGACGCGGTTGGCCAGTTGGTCGAAGGTAATCACTTCGTACAGCGACGGGTCCGACATAATGCGCGCCACCAGCGCCACGTGCATGGCGTGGCCTGCCCGCTCGGCCACCACGTGTCCCAGCAGCGGGCGCCCGATCAGCGCCAGGTCGCCGATCAGGTCCAGAGCCTTGTGACGGCACGGTTCGTCGTCGAATCGCAGCCCCTCCGGGTTCATCACGCCATCGCGCGTGAAGCACACCGCGCTCTGGAGGGAAGCTCCGCGGATCAGGCCCATGTTCTTCATCTGCTCGAGCTCCCAGTTGAAGCCGAAGGTGCGGGCGGGCGCAATCTCCCGCGCGTACGTTTCGGGGGTCACCCGCAGGTCCAGGTCCCGCTCGCCCACCTGTGGATGCGGGAAGAAGACGCGGCAGGTCAAAGCAAATGTGTCGGCTGGATAAATCGCAATCCGCTTGCCGTTGCCCTTTATGTGCAGAGGTTCCAGGACCCGCAGATAACGGCGGCGACGGCGCGTCTGACGGATGCCCGCCTGCCGCAGGAGCTCGACGAAAGGCAGCCCGCTGCCATCCAGAATCGGCACTTCCAGGTTGTCGATTTCCACGTAGGCGTTGTCGATGCCCATGCTGTAGAGCGTGCTGAGCAGATGCTCCGTGGTGGAAATCAGCACGCCTTGCCGCATCAGGCTGGTCGCGTAGCTGACCTTCTGAACGTAGCGCCAACTGGCCGGGACTTCGAAGTTGTCCAGGTCCGTCCGGCGGAAAACGATGCCCGTCGCGGCAGGCGCCGGAGTGAGCCGCAGCTTCACCGGCACGCCGCTGTGCAATCCGACGCCTTGCGTCTCGACGGCACGCATCAGAGTTGTTTCAAAACGCACTGGCTGCTCTCGTAAAAGGTGGTTTCGGGCAACCCAACCTATATGCTAACAGGTGCGGTCGCATTTGATGAAGTTACTTGTTTCCTATGATTTACCATTTTTCATATGTGGTATTATTGCCACTCTGCGCCGTGTCTTCGTACTCCCTTCGCCCCCACATTTGCTTCAACGTATTGCTGCTATGAGAGTTTTCGATTGCAGCAGCGATTCAATTTGGACACAACAAAGTGTGCCCACAGGCGTCCGGCTTCTCGCCAGTCTGCCTGCAAAGGAACTTTGGCTCCTCCACTGGGCTAAGATTCCGCTTGCCGCGAGGGCTATTCTGTAGATGATGCCAAAGCGCCCGCGTCTGTTCCTGGTTGACGCGTTCAACCTGATCTTCCGCGCGTATCACGCCCGGCAGCGCAGCGGCGCGGCGCCCATGCGCACCTCGCGCGGCACATCCACTGAGGCCATCTACATCTTCCACAACATGATCCGGCGCATCCAGCGCCAGTTCACGCCGGATGCCCTGGCCGCCGCATTCGAGTCCGAAGGACCCACCCTCCGCGACCAGGAGTTTGCAGCCTACAAGGCTAACCGCGCCGAGACGCCGCCTGAGCTGATCGAGCAGATCCCAAACATCGCGCGGTTGCTGGCGGCACTGAGCGTCCCCGTGCTGCAGCAGGCGGGCTACGAAGCGGATGACGTCATCGGCACGATCGCCCAGCGCGCCGCCGCCGCAGGTTACGAGGTGACCGTCGTCTCCAGTGACAAGGACATGCTGCAGCTTGTCGGAGACGGCATCTCGGTGCTCGATCCGATGAAGAACGACACCCTGTACGATGCACCGAAAGTGCAGGAGTTCAAGGGCGTTCCGCCGGAGCGCATCGCCGACCTGCTGGCGCTCTCCGGCGACTCCGTGGACAACATCCCCGGTGCGCCAGGCATCGGTGAGAAGGGCGCCGTGCAACTGCTAGGGCAATTTGGCTCCCTCGACGCCTTGCTGGAACGAGCCGTGGAGGTGCCGCGCAAGGCCTATCGCGAGAGCCTGCTGTATTTCAAGGATCAGATCCTGCTCAGCAAGCGCCTCGCTACGATCCACCGCGACGCGCCGCTGACAGTAGAACTCGATGCGCTCCAGGTCCAGCCTCCCGACCGCGAGGCCCTGGCAGCGATCTACCGCGAACTGGAGTTCTTCAGCTTTCTGAAGGAACTCGACACTACATCCCCATCCGCTGCCGCGGCGGACACCCGCGAGACAACCACTATCGAAACCGCGGAGGAACTGGGTAAGTTCCTCGAAGCCGCGCCAGCCGATGAGCCCGTCGCCGTGGCCTTCGACCCGCCCGCGCCGGACGGCCTGGGCGGCGGCGCCCTCGGTCTCGCCACCGCGTCCGCCTCGGCGAGCGCGGCCTGGCCGCTGCTCCACTCGCTACAATCGGCGCTGGGCCGCCGGAGCTTTACCGTCCACGATTATAAAAGTCTGCTG
>JBEKHU010000019.1:0-13156 GCA_050012115.1 Bryobacteraceae bacterium
ATGCCGACTCTCCTGGCAGCCTCAATGACAAGCGTGCCCTTGGGGGCGCTCACCGCCTTGCCGTCGATCGTCAGTTGGACTTGATCGGACATGTGCTCCTTGTCGGTCTCGGCCGCCTTCCTACCTCAACACCGGCAGCGGGCGCGTGCCCGGCGCGGGGACGAACACATCGGTGGATCGAATCTTGGCTTCGAATTCATGCCGGAACTTGCGCACGATCGCCATGGTCGGCATGGCCGCGGCATCGCCCAGCGGGCAGAATGTGCGCCCGAACATATTGACCGCCAGTTGATCGACGGTGTCGATATCGGCGCTGGTGCCGATCCCCGCGTCGAGACGCGACAGGATCTTTTTCAGCCACGTCGTGCCCTCGCGACAGGGGATGCACCAACCGCAGGATTCGTGCGCGTAAAATTTCATGATGCGCGACAGGAACTTCACCATGTCGGTGGTCTCGTCGAGCACCACCATGCCGCCGGAGCCGAGCATGGAGCCCGCTTTGGCCAGCGAATCGTAGTCCATCGGGATGTCGCACTCATCCGCCTTCAGAATCGGGCAGGACGAACCGCCGGGCACAATGGCCTTCAGTGCGCGCCCCTTCCAGACCCCGCCCGAGAGCTCGTTCACCGCTTCCAGCATGTTCATCCCGAGACGCACTTCGTAGACGCCGGGGCGGTTGACGTGCCCGGAGATGCACAGCAGACGGGTGCCGCCGTTCTTCGGCGTACCGAGTTCGGAGTAAAACTGGCCGCCCTTCAGGATGATGTCCGGCACGGCCGAGAAAGTCTCGACGTTGTTCAGTACAGTGGGGCACTGAAACGCGCCGACCTGCGCCGGGAACGGCGGTTTCAGGCGCGGATTGCCGCGCTTGCCTTCCAATGATTCGAGCAGCGCGGACTCCTCGCCGCACTCGTAAGCGCCCGCGCCCGATTGCGTCGAGAGCTCGAAGTTCATGCCGTTGCCCTGGATGTTCGTGCCCAGCCAGCCGTACTGGTAGGCCGCGTCCAGGACTTGATTCATATGCTCGATCAGGTAACGGTATTCGCCGCGGATGTAGATCCAGCCGCGCTCGGCGCCGATGGCGCGAGCGGCAATCAGGCAGCCCTCGATCAGCCGGAACGGATCGTACTGCAGAATGAGGCGGTCCTTGCAGGTGCCTGGCTCGGACTCGTCGGCGTTGACCACGACATACTTCGGCTTGGGCGACTTGCGGTCGACGAAACTCCACTTCATGCCGGCCGGGAAGCCTGCGCCGCCGCGGCCGCGCAGGTTCGAAATCTTCACCTCGTTGATGATCTCGTCGGGCGTCATCTCCAGGGCTTTACGGAAGCCCGCGAAGCCCTCATCAGCGAGGAACGTATCGATGGAAGCGGAATTCTCCAGTCGGAAGCGGCGGCTCAGCAGGATCGTTTCCAGCGGGTGCGGCTCGCGAAGCAGATTCTCCATGCGGTCTGTTCCCCTTATCGCTTCCTCATGGCCGCTTACTGTGGCCGCGCCGCCCGGCGCAAATCGTCGATCAGTTGGTCGAACTTCTCCGGCGTCATGTGGTGGTGAAACTCATATCCATCCTGAATCGCCGGAGCCCATGAGCAGGCGCCGATGCATTCGACCTCTTCCAGTGAAAACAGGCCGTCCGCGGTGATCTGTTTGTGGCCGATTCCGAGCTTGTGGCAGGCGTGGCGCCAGAGTTCGTCTCCTCCCGTGAGCTGGCACGAGATGTTCGTGCAGATCTGGATGTGGTGCTTGCCCAGCGGCTGGCGATGCAGCATGGAGTAGAACTCCACGACCTCATCCACCTCGATCGGTCTGAGATTCAGGCGCCGGGCGACCTCTTGAACCAGTTCCGGGCTGACCGAACCCACCTCGTCCTGGGCGTACATCAACATCGGAATGAGCGCTCCCTTTTGCCGCCCGGCCGGATAATTGCCGAGCATCTTCGCGAATCGCGCTTCCAGTTCAGGAGAGAAAGTCATGGGTGCTTCACCAGCCATTTTCGGGCGCGGCGCTGCATGCCATATCAGCGATCCACGTCACCCAAAACGAAATCCATGCTGCCCAGAGCGGCGACTGAGTCGGCCACGAGGTTGCCCTCGAACAGCGCCGGCAGCGCCTGCAGATTCCCAAAGCTCGGCGTGCGCATGTACACTCGCAGCGGCTTCGCCGTGCCGTCGCTGACCACGTAGAAACCGATCTCTCCGCGCGGCGACTCGGTCGGCACATACGCCTCGCCGGCGGGCACGCGGAAGCCCTCGGTAACGATTTTGAAGTGATAAATGAGCGCCTCCATTTGGGTTTTCATCTTCTCGCGGTCGGGCAGCACGACCTTCGGAGCGTCGGCCTTCCACGGCCCGTCCGGCATGCCTTCGAGGGCCTGCTCGACGATGCGCCGGCTCTGCCGCATCTCCTCGAGACGCACGCGGTACCGCGCCCAGACATCGCTTTCGTGATACACCGGCACGTCGAAGTCGAACTGCTCGTAACTCGAATACGGCTCGGCCTTGCGGATGTCCCACCCAAGGCCCGCGGCGCGGATCATCGGCCCGGTCACGCCCAGCGCCAGCAGGCGCTCGAGCGGCAGGCGCCCGACGCCCTGAACCCGGCGCAGGAAGATGGGATTGGCGCTTAGCAGATCCTCGTATTCGTCGATCTTCGAGGGCAGGGCGTCGATGAACTGGCGCACGGCCTTTTGCCAGCCCCGGGGCGGCTCCAGGGCCAGCCCGCCGATACGGATGTAGGAGGTCATCAGACGCTGGCCCGAGAACATCTCGAAGATGCGCAGGATATCTTCGCGCTCGCGGAAGCAATAGAAGAAGACCGTCATCGCTCCGAGGTCGAGGGCGTGCGTGCCCAGCCAGACCAGGTGGCTGTTGATGCGCGACAACTCGGTCAGCAGGACCCGCATCCACTGCGCCTTGGGCGGGATCTCAATCTGCAGGAGCTTCTCCACCGGAAGGGCGTAGGCGAGGTTGTTTCCGAGGTTGGACAGGTAGTCCATGCGGTCGGTCAGCGTCACCACCTGTTGCCAGGTGAGCGCCTCGGCCTGCTTTTCAATGCCGGTGTGCAGGAAGCCGATGTCCGGCTCGGCCCTGCGGATGATCTCGCCGTCGAGTTCGAGTATCACGCGCAGCACGCCGTGGGTGGACGGGTGTTGCGGCCCCATGTTCAGAATCATGCGGCGCGTCGCGACTGGGGCGGCGTCCTGCTCCGCTTCGAGGGCCGCCGAAATGCTGATTTCCGGATCGGTCATGCTTGCCTCTGAGTTCGCCTCTCGCCTCGCGGCTCCTACTCGTTTTGATACGTGTACTTGTGGCCGTGGACCGGAAAATCCCTGCGCAGCGGGTGTCCCTCCCAATCTTCAGGCAGCAGGATCCGCTTCAGATTGGGGTGCCCCTCGAATCGGACCCCGAACAGGTCGAACGCTTCCCGTTCGTACCAGTTGGCGCCTTCCCATACCGACGTGACGCTGCGCAGAACCGGGTCGGCGCCGGGCAGGGCGACCTTCAGTTTCAAACGGATATTCCGCGAAATCGAATGCAGCAGGTATAAAACTTCAAAGCGCGGCTCCAGGGGGTGCCGGTCAATCGCGGTCAGCCCCGAAAGCCGCTCGAAGCTTTGCTCATCCCGAAGATACCGGCAGACATCGACAATCTTCTCGGGCAGAACCCAGATCAGCGTTTCGCCCAGTTCGGCGCTCCAACTGCTGAATGCCTCGGGGTTCCAGGCCTCCAGCGCGGCCAGGACGGGGTGGGGCTGGGGTATTTCTGACAGCATGGTTTTAACCGTTAGGGGAGTTTGTCCGGCGCGGCCTCGTCCACCGCCCACTCGAGAACACCCTTCTTCCAGATGTAGAAGAAGCCCGCCATGATCAGGACGATGAACAACAACATCTCGAAAAACGCGAACAGCTTCAGCTCGCGATAGACAATCGCCCAAGGGTACAGGAAGATCGCTTCTATGTCGAACAGGATGAACAGCATCGCCACCAGGTAGTACTTGACGCTGAAGCGCTCCCTGGCATTGCCGACTGGCGTGAAGCCACATTCGTAAGGTGTATCCTTGACCCTGTTCTTGACCCGCTTGCCGATCAGAACTCCCGCCCCGACCAGCCCGGCGGCCACGGCGATGGCGACGTGCACCTGAACAAGGACTGGAAACCAGGCTTCAACAGCGGATGTGGGCATATGTGTAGTGTAGGGCCCCAGATGATTCAACTGCACTAACCCAAGATGATTCCACTTCACTATAATGAGGGCCGCGGAAGGGTGTCAAACCAGCGACCACAAGCTGGACTGGAACATCTGGTTTTCTGTCCCCGTCCAAGGCGGACTCGATGAAATTGCGACGGGCGCAAGTGTTCGGACCCCTTTGACGGGATGAGATTGGCGCGCAGCGTGTTGCTGGCGGATCCAGCACCGGATCGCCAGCCGGATTGCCGGGGAGGCGGCGGTGGAAGAAGAAGCTGGATATATGGCTGTCTGGTTCGTCGGCGCCGGAATCGGCCGCTTTGTTCTCCACTCCACCACAAAATACGTGAGATTTGTTCCGGCCGACACCATATTTTGCGGATTGACTCCCTTTGCCCCATCCGCAAGAATCACTTTGTCAGCCAGTCCGAACACAATGGGGAAAAGATGTTCAAAACAAAACGCATAGAAGCTGATGGTCCAGCGGAAGAAAACGTCTTCTCCTCGACCGATGTCAGCCGTCTGTCCGGCGTGAGCCTCCGCCAGTTGCAATGGTGGGACGAGCAGAAGGTGGTTTCTCCGCGTCATGCGGGCCACCGCCGGCTCTATTCGCTGCAGGAGGTTGTTGAGGTCAGCGTGATCGCCGAACTTCGCAAGAAAGGCTTTTCTTTGCAGAAGATACGGCGCGTTCTGCGCTTCCTGCAGCGCGAGATGGGCAAACGTCTCGCCGACGTACTGAACCCCGAGAGCGACCTGCACCTGCTGACTGACGGGAAAACGATCTGCATGGAGCAGGACCGCGAACGGATGGTGGATGTGTTGAAGAACGCCAAGCAGGCCATGTTCGTGGTCGGGGTTTCCGACCAGGTCCGCCGGTTGACCATGACGCCGAAGAAACCGCCAAAGAGCGAGTCCACGGTTCCGGAGGCGGCGCTGAAGAAAGCGCGCGCTTTCTGAACTTGTCTAGAAACTTCGGCTGAACGGCCGCGTCAAAGTAATTAGGTGGAGTGGAGCTACGGCCCGGGGCAATCCCGGGCCGTACGCTATACTTGAAGATAATTCCCTGGAGGTTTTCGGATGGGGCGTCAGGTCAGACCTTTTGTTCTCTCAGCGGTTTTCATCGCGATCTGCGCGCTCCTGTCGGGCTCGCTCGGGCCCGGTTCCTCGGCTCACGCCTCCTCGACCGTGTTGACGGGCGGGGTTTCGGGCGAATCGGAACTGGATTCCGGCCTGAAGTTGCTCACTTCGATCTACCGTCTGGCCGAAGAGAATGCGGCCGAGAAAGTGAGCCCTGACAAGTCGATTTACGACGGCGCCATCCCCGGTATGCTGCGTACGTTGGACCCCCATTCCAACTTCTTCGATCCTAAGGAATTCAACAAGTTACGAGAAGATCAGCGTGGCCGGTACTATGGCGTCGGCATGACCATTCAGCCCCGCGGCGGTCATACCGTGGTGGTCTATCCGTTCCCTGGTTCGCCCGCCTTCAAGGCCGGCTTGCGGCCTGGCGACCTTATTCTCGAGATCAACGACAAGAGCGCTCTGGGCCTGAATTCCTCCGAGGTGGCCGATCTGTTGAAGGGACCCCGAGGCACGGCGGTGCAGGTGAAAATCTCCCGCGAAGGCAAACCGGAGCCGCTGGTCTTCAACCTCATCCGCGACGCCATCAACCGCCCCAGCGTTCCAACCAAGTTCTTCATTCGTCCCGGCATTGCCTACATCCACATCGAGCAATTCAATGAGACGACCTCCCGAGAACTCGATGAAGCCCTGAGCGCGATGAATGAATCCAGCCTGAAAGGACTGGTGCTCGATCTGCGCGACAATCCCGGCGGCCTGCTGAATGAAGGCGTGGCCGTGGCCGGGCGCTTCCTGAAACGCGGACAGACCGTGGTCAGTCACCGTGGCCGCACATCTCCCGAGAAGCCATACGTTGCCACCAACGGCAGCTCCGGCCGTGAGTACCCGATCGTCGTGCTGGTGAGTCGCCTCAGCGCCTCTGCCGCGGAAATCGTCGCCGGCGCCTTGCAGGATCATGACCGCGGATGGGTCTTCGGGGACAATACTTTCGGCAAGGGTCTGGTACAGACGGTTTTCCCGCTGATGGAGAACACGGGCCTCGCGCTGACTACCGCCAAGTACTATACGCCGAGTGGCCGTCTGATTCAGCGGGACTATTCGAGCGGGTCGTTCTACGACTATTATTTCCACCGGGATAGCGAGAAGAAGAGCACCCAGGACGTGAAGATGACCGATAGCGGCCGCACCGTGTACGGCGGCAGCGGCATCACGCCGGATGAGAAGTTCACCATCGAATACAAGCCCTTCCAGATCGACCTGCTGCGGCGCGCGGCATTCCGTGACTTTCTGCCCAAGTACTTCGGGAACCACGATGCGAAACTGCCCAAGGACTGGTCTCCGGACGAAGCGATGATGGCGGATTTCCATGCCTACTTGTTGAAGAACAACTTCCAATTCTCGGAAGCGGATTGGGGCCAATGGCAGGACTGGATTCGCGTTCAGCTCAAGCGGGAGGCGCTTCTGAGCGCTGTCGGCCTCGACGAGTCCAACCGCTACGCGACTGAGACCGACCCAATCGTTCTCAAAGCCCTGGAATCCATGCCCAAGGCCAAAGCGCTGCTCGACAACGCCCGCAAACAGATGGTGCAATTGGATCAGAGGTCCTTGCGTCATTGAGTTCGCCGCGCGGCGCTATTCCGCAAATCATCGTTCTGGATACCGGCGGTCAGTACTGTCATCTGATCACTCGGAAAATCCGCGAGTTAGGCGTTTACTGCGAGATCCGGCCCAGTGAAATCGATCCTGCCCGGCTGGAGGGAGTTCGCGGAATCGTCATTTCCGGCGGACCGGCCAGCGTTTACGAGGACGGAAGCCCGCAGGTCGACCCCGCGATCTTCAAACTCGGCGTGGCTGTGTTGGGCATCTGTTACGGCCAGCAGTTGATGGCCTGGCACCTCGGCGGCGAGGTGCGCAAGGGCCAACGGGGCGAATACGGCCTGGCCTGGCTCGAATTGAGCGGCGCGGCCCCGATTTTCGAGGGCATTTCCGGACGTTTTTCCATTTGGATGAGTCATCGGGACACCGTCACCGCCGTCCCGGCGGGATTCGCCGTGCTGGGTCAGACCGAGACCTGCGCCATCGCCGCCATGGCCGATCCCGGGCGCCGGCTCTACGGAGTGCAGTTCCACCCCGAAGTAGTCCATACCGAGCACGGCAGGGAGATCCTCTCCAATTTCCTGTTTGGTGTTGCCGGCTGCGAAAGAGACTGGAATCCGCGCGCCCAGGCGGCACGCATCGAGCAGGAGATCCGCGCGGCCGCCGCGGGACGCAACGTCTTCTTCTTTGTCTCCGGCGGGGTCGATTCAACCGTCGCGTTCACGTTGTGCCTGAAGGCGCTGGGGCCGGATCGGGTGCGCGCGTTGTATGTCGACACCGGCCTGATGCGCGAAGGCGAGACCGGATTCGTCAAGCAGGTCTTCGAATCCCTCGGCCAGGGCGTCTTCACCACTGAGCATGCCGAGCAGAGGTTCCTGGGAGCCCTGCAAGGGGTCGCGGACCCGGAAAAGAAGCGCCACATCATCGGCGAGGCCTTCGTCAGCGTCCAGGAGGAGATCCTCGAGTCGGGCCACTTTCTCGACCAGAACTGGATTCTCGGCCAGGGCACCATTTACCCCGACACCATCGAGTCCGGCGGAACGGCGAAGGCGGATCTGATCAAGACCCATCACAATCGTGTGGCCGGCATCCAGAAGTTGATCGCGGAGAACCGCCTCATCGAACCGCTCCACCTGCTTTATAAAGACGAGGTGCGCGAGTTGGGTCGCGAACTCGGCCTGCCCGCTGATCTGCTCGGAAGGCATCCCTTCCCGGGGCCGGGCCTGGCCATCCGCTGCCTG
The DNA here is from genome assembly GCA_050012115.1 of Bryobacteraceae bacterium. GTDB lineage: Bacteria > Acidobacteriota > Terriglobia > Bryobacterales > Bryobacteraceae > CAIVVT01. The sequence goes on from JBEKHU010000019.1 coordinate 8,102, forward strand.
TGCAGCGAGCGTCAATCGCCGGTCGAGCGGCTCGACGAGGGCTGGCTCGCGCCGATCAAGAGTGTTGGAGTCCAGGGCGACTCGCGCAGCTATCGCCCCGTTCTGGTGCTCGAAGAGGGCCTTGCCGACGCGGGAATCCATGAGCGGGCCGGAAGCCTCATCAACCGCCTGCAAGGCATCAATCGCGTCGTCGCGCTGGCCGCTTCACGCACCCCCGTTTGCGATTGGGAGACCCGGCCATCCTGGATCGACGCGCTCCGGCTTAACCGCCTGCGCCGCGCCGACGCGATCGTGCGGCGGTTATGCCACGAGAGCGGGTTCGAGCGGGACGTCTGGCAATTCCCGGTGGTGCTGGTCCCTCTCGGCGTTGGCGCTCATCCCGACTCCGTGGTCCTGCGCCCGATCCATTCGGTGGACGGCATGACGGCGCGCGCGGTCGCCATTCCGCCCGCCCTGCTATCGCGAATGTGCGGTGAGCTGCTGGCCATCGAGGGCCTGAACGCGGTTCTCATCGACCTGACGCACAAACCGCCGGGCACCATCGAGTGGGAATAGGCGCGTCGCTTCAGCCGATCACTGACTTCAGATACGCCCGGAAATCGTCGCCCAGATCGGGCCGTTCGAGCGCGAATTCCACTGTGGCTTTCAGGAATCCGAGCTTGTCGCCCGCGTCGTACCGCACTCCCTCGAAGCGGTACCCGTAGATCGGCCGGCTCCGCAGCAGACTCTTCAGACCGTCGGTCAACTGAATCTCCCCGCCCCGGCCGGGCTCGGTGCCCTCGAGCGCGGTGAAAATCTCCGGCGTCAGGATGTAGCGGCCGACAATGGCCAGGTTCGAAGGGGCTTCCTCGGGCCGCGGCTTCTCGACCAGATTCCGTATCCGGAACAGTCGGCTGTCGGAGCCCTCGATGCTAGCGGGTTCGGCTTCGACGACGCCGTATGCCTCGATCTGGTCCGCCGGGACCTCCATCAGCGCCAGCACCGACGCGCCGAAGTACTCATAAATCCTCAGCAGTTGCGCCAAACAGGGGACGTCCGACTTGATCACGTCGTCAGAAAGCACGACCGCGAACGGTTCCGGGCCGACCAGGTCCTTCGCCCGCAGTACCGCGTGGCCCAGGCCGAGCGCCTCCTTCTGGCGCACGTACGCCACGTCGATCATGTCGGAGATCGCCCGGACCTCGGCCAGCAGATCCAGCTTGTTGCGCCTCTCCAGCAGATGTTCCAGCTCGAAGCTGACGTCGAAATGGTCCTCGATCGCCGTTTTCCCGCGTCCGGTCACGATGACGATCTGGTTCAGCCCCGAGTGGCTCGCCTCCTCAATTCCGTACTGGATCAGCGGCTTATCCACGAGGGGCAGCATTTCCTTCGGCATCGCCTTGGTCGCCGGCAGGAATCGCGTGCCCAGGCCTGCCGCTGGCAGAACCGCTTTGCGCACCTTCGGAATCATACCCTCGATTGTAGCCATCCATTCGTGGGAGAGGTGCGGGAAACCGTTCGACAGTTCCCCAGGCGCATTGGGACGCGGAATCACACCGTTCTCGGAGCGGCGATTGTCCGCTCCCGGTCCGCGTGCTATTCTTGCGGATACTCACCCAGGTAAGGCTCTGATTCGGAAGGGGGGATCTCCATGGCTTACGTGATTGCGGAACCGTGCATAGGAACCAAGGACACGGCGTGTGTTGACGCCTGCCCCGTGGATTGCATCCATCCAAAGAAGGATGAGCCGAACTACGCCACGGCCGAGCTGCTCTACATCGACCCGGTGGAGTGCATCGATTGCGGCGCCTGCGTGCCGGTCTGTCCGGTCTCGGCCATCTTCGCGCTCGAAGACCTCCCCGAAAAGTGGTCGAACTTCACCCAGATCAACGCTGACTATTACAAGAAATAGGCCCCATCCTGCCCTCTGGGAAATCCGCGCCTTGATGTGAATCAGAACGCTTCTTGCATTTCTTCTCCTTTTGTTCTAGCCTGAAAGCGAAGAAAAATCGAAGAGGCTACCATGATCAACGCAGACCGCATCCACATCGGCCCCTCCGGTTGGCACCAGGTGGAGTGGGTTGAGGCCGTGTCGGCCGGCGCCTCTCCCCGCGAGCACCGGGTGGACCGCCTGCTCCCATTCGTCGATCTGTTGGAAATCGGGCATACCAGCGAAGCTCCGCTCAAGCCCGAAATTGCCCGCCTCTGGCTGCGGAAGGCTGCGGCCAATCCGCGCCTGCGCTGGACCGCCGTGCTCGGCCACCGTTTCACCCGCGACCGCGATCTCTCTCCCGGAGCTGTCGCGGCCTGGAAGGCCGGCTTGCTGCCCATTCAGCGCGCTGGGCGGCTCGCCGCGCTGGTCCTCGAGTTCCCCTGGGCCTTCCGCTTCACCCGCGAGAACCGCGAGTTCCTGGTCGCCTTGCGGCGGACCTTCCACGAGTTCCGGCTGGCTGCGGAATTCCTGCACGAAAGCTGGCTCACCGAGGAAGCGCTCGCCGTGCTGGCCAGGTATCGGATCTCTTTCGTGAACGTCGATCAACCCGCTTACTTTCGCGGCATGCCGCCGGCGGCGGTGCTGACCACCAGCTTGGGCATCGTCCGTCTGCACGGCCGTGCCACGCCCGAGGCCTTCCGCGAATTCAACCAGCGTTCCACCGCCGCGCCCTACCTCTATCCGCTCGAGGAACTGGAAGAGTGGCAGCCGCGGCTGGCGCGTCTGGCTGCGGCCGCGCAGCAGTGCCTGGTTGTCTTCACCAACGCTCACGACGGCCGAAGCCTGGTCAACTCCCTGCAAATGGGCGAAATCCTCGGTCGCGCTCCGCTGCTGGCCCCCGCCCCGCTGATCTGCCGCTATCCGGCGGAGCTTGCTGCGTTCCGCGCCCCGCGCCCGGTACAGATGGACCTCCTGCCCCCGGTCGAGACCCAGCGCGCCGCATAGCTGTCGCGCCCCGCGCCCCAGCGGACCGTCATAGACTGGAATGCGGGGACTTCAGCTCATGGTGAAACGGTTATCTATCTTCCTGCCGCTGCTGGCCGCGGCGCTCTCGGCACAGACTTACCAGCCCACTTGGGAATCCGTCGACAAACGGCCCACGCCGTCCTGGTTCACCGACGCCAAGTTCGGCATCTTCATCCATTGGGGCGTCTACTCGGTGCCGTCCTATGCTCCGGTCCTGCCCGGCAAGCTGGCCTACGCCGAGTGGTATTGGCATGCCATCACGGAAGGCCGCAAGCCGGGTGCTAGTCCCGTCGACGCGGGCTCTTGGGATTACCACAAACGGGTGTACGGCGCCGATTACGACTACCGGAACTTCGCCCCTCAGTTTCGGGCCGAACTGTACGATCCGGATCACTGGGCGGACGTGTTCCAGCGTTCCGGCGCGCGCTACGTCGCCATCACATCGAAGCACCATGAAGGCTTTGCGATGTGGCCCAGCCGCGAGGCCTCGCGAGACTGGGGGCGCCCCTGGAACTCCGTCGAGATCGGGCCCCATCGCGACCTGCTGGGAGATCTGATGACCGCCGTGCGCGCGAAGGGTCTAAAAGGCGGCATCTATTACTCCCTCTACGAGTGGTATAACCCGCTCTGGCTCTCCGACAAGCCCCGCTACATCGCCGAGCACATGACGCCGCAGTTCAAGGACGTGGTGACGCGCTACAAGCCGTCGATCATTTTCAGCGACGGCGAATGGGATCTGCCTTCCTCGGAGTGGCATAGCGCGGAGCTCCTCGCGTGGCTGTTCAACGAGTCCCCCGTGAAGGATGAGGTGGTCGTGGACGACCGCTGGGGCCAGGACACCCGCCACAAGCACGGCGGCTACTGGACCACCGAATACACGCCCGGCCTGAGCGGCATGGATCACCCCTGGGAGGAGAGCCGGGGCATGGGCTTCTCCTACGGCTACAATCGCGCCGAGCGTCTGGAGCACTATCACACCGGCCGCGAACTGGTCATCCTGCTGACCGACCTGGTGAGCCGCGGCGGCAACCTGCTGCTCGACATCGGCCCCGCGGCGGACGGCACGATTCCGGTGGTCATGGAAGAACGCCTGCTCGAGATCGGCGCTTGGCTCAAGGTCAACGGCGAAGCGATCTACGGCACCAAACCGTGGCAAGCGACCCGCCAGTGGAGCGCCGGCGAAGTGCCCAAAATCGACTACACCCAGGAGTTCAACGCCGCCAGCTACGACGTGACCAAACTCACCGCTAAGCCCGTTCCCGGCAAAGCCGCCATCGAGGCTTTCTTCACCGCCAGGGGCGACGACGTCTACGCCATCCTGCCGCGCTGGCCCGGCCGCCATTTCACCGTCAAGGAACTCGCTGGCGCGAAGCTGACCTCCGTTACGCTGCTCGGCTCGCCCGCGCCATTGCGCTTCAAAGCGCGCGCCGGCGCGGTGACCGTCGATCTGCCTGAGTTGCCCGAAGATCTGCTGAGCCAGCCGGCCTGGGTGCTGAAGTTGAGCCGCTGAGAGCGCCGCGCGGGTCATCCGTAGCCCCCGTTTCTCGTGAGGAGCAGCCTCCGCGCGCGGGGAACATCTCCAGGGAGGGGGACACCGAGGCCCGCTCACTTCCCAATCACGACCGCTTACGCCTCTGCCGAGGGCGACACCAAGGCGTCCGCTTCGGACGCCTTAGGTGTGGCCTCTCCCGCCGCGCCGTCGAGACCAATCCGTAAGGCGCTTTGCACGAATTCTGCCCCTGGCAGTCAAAAATCACGCGCCCGTCCCGACGGGAATAGGCAAGAGATCCGCTGGGTGTCCGATGAGAATCGTGTAGGCGCTTCTTATGACTGAAACTCTCGCCCGCCCCCAGGCACCCTGGGCACTCCGTCTGGTGCCGCCGTTCCCCGCCGTCGCCCAACGCATACTCGCCGTGGTCAGCCAGGAGGATGTCAGCGCCCAGCAGGTCGGCGAGCTCATCCGGCTCGACCCGTCCTTCTCCGCCGAATTGCTCCGTTTCGCCAACTCGGCCATGTTCGGCCGCCGGTGCAAGGTGACCAGCCTGTTCCAGGCCATCGTTCTGCTCGGTCTGGACCGCGTCAGGACGATGGCCACGTTCGTCGCCATCAACAAGCTG
>JBEKHU010000020.1:0-13079 GCA_050012115.1 Bryobacteraceae bacterium
CGGCCGCGGTACGCGCACGGAACGTAATAGGTCAGGTCGAGACGCGCTATCGTGGCACGGACGCTGGCCGGCAATCCGCTCGTAACCACATCGAAAGCGTGTTTGGTCCGCTCGAAGAACAGATAGGGACTGGACGGCTCGGCTTCCAGGAAACTGAGGTCGAACTCGCCTTCGGGCAGCGCACGGCGCCCGTCGCGCGTGTAAAGGCTGTGCAGTCTAAACTCACCCGGATTGGTCTCGCGGCCCAGGAAAAAGGCCACCTGCCGCACTGACAGGGTCTCAATCAGCCGCCCGCCCACGCTGGCCAGCATCCGCTCCAAATCCATTTCGGAACTCAATTCCCGCGCGAAGCCGATCAGTGTCCGGCGGTAATCCCAGCGGTCCTTGTAAAACACGTATCGGTCGAAATTCTGTTGGATCCAGCCCCGCAGCGGCTCGAACACGAAGGCGGCTACAACCACCAGCAGGATCACCGCCGTCGGGCTCAGGCCGTCGCGTTGCACCAACGCGAAAACCAGGATGCTGACCACGCCCAGCACGGCAATCGTGGCCAACAGATACACATACCCTTGCTGAAAAATGATGTCCACATCCATCAGCCGGTAGCGCAGGATGGCGTAAGCCCAGGTCAGGGGGATCAGCGCCAGGAACAGCACCGCCAGGTTCATTTCGGGCGTCGGAATGATGCCCGCCACGTAGGGCACGGCGTAGCCGGCGATGAACGGCACCATCCCCGCCAGCGTGCCGTTGCGCAGCCACTTGAGCTGCTTGCGAATAATTGGATCGTCGGTCCGCCGGTAGCTGAGATGGAGCAGAACCGCCCCGACCATGTACGACCCGCAATAGACCAGCAGCCACACCCGGTTGAGCAGCCAGTTCAGCATGATGTCCGGCAGCGCCGTTCGCACCAGGCCGGACGTGGCGCCTACCTGAAGCGCAATCAAGGAAATCGCCGGCAGGTAGAGCGAAAACGCCTTCCACCGGGTCCACCTCGGCCGCGGCTCGGGGAAGGTCAGGCAAAAATGCAGGAACAAGGCCGCCGCCATCAGGGCGGCCACAAAGTTGCCCACCTCAATCGCCACGTCGAAATCATTCAGCTTTCCCGTGTAGTGGAACGAGTGAAAGACGAAGCTCGCCAGGCAGAGCAAGTAGAAGTGGAGCGCGTGCGCCGCGCGGTTGCGTCGGAATAACAGGAACAGCCCGATCAGCAGATAGGCCGCGCCGACGGCGTACTGATACAGCAGAGCCTGATCCTGGCTGGCGTCCGAGATGATCACCTTGGCGGTAATCTCGACTCCGTTGCGGTTCAGCACATACTCGGCGGCGCCCCAAGCGCCGTAGCGCTGCAGCACCTGGGCCACATCCGTGGACTGCCGGATCGGAATGCCCGGTTTGTTGAGGCGCCCTCCGATGCGGATCAATTCATCGCCCAGCCGTATGCCCGCCTGATCGGCCGGTCCGCCCGGTTGGACCTGCATCGCGATGACACTGATCGACTTGTCCGGCGAGGAGGGGTCCAGGTGGTCCATCCACGTGACCCCGTCTTCGGGCAAGCGGAACAACTCATGCTGTTGGAAGTTCAGGACCGCGCACACCACTAGCGTCCCAGTCAGGATGACCAGCAACGCTCCCCCGATCTGGGTTTTCAGATCCTTCATCTCCGGCCAGCCCGCTCGCTCAACGAGCGGATACACTCCTGCCTGCCCCCAGGGTAGCAACTTGGATGCCACTCTTCTCTCTTCTCACAAGAGCCCGAAACATGGGCCTTTCTCCGACCCGCCCGGACATGTCTTCACCTGAATGCAGTTTCTTGTAGTAGGTGCCTACAGTATTTGGGAATTCTCGAAGCGCTTCGCAAGGGGCCCTTGCCCGTGAGAGCCGCAAATCGCCGCGCCGGACCGTCCTGCCGTGGGACCTGCGGTGGCCGTATCCACCCGCCCCAGCGTGGTGGCATTAAAGCACACCGCTGCCCACACAGGTCCGTCCATCGCCGCGACCCTGACGCCCGCCGCGCCGGCTTCAGGAATCGCGCAACCGCTTCAGCATCTCGACGGCGGTTCTCAGTGTCACGTGGTGCGGCTCGTCGCCGTGTACGCCCGATTCGACGTTGATTGTGCCCGTATATCCGCTTTCGCGAACCGTGCGTACGAACTTCGGAATGTTCACCGCGCCGGCGCCGAGCGGCCGCTCAGTCCCCAGTGCGCCGGGTCTGGCGGGATCCGGCCAGTCGCCGTCTTTGCCATGGATGGAAACGACGTGCGGACGCAACATCCGGAATGCCTCGATCGGCTCCCCGCTACCGTAGAGCACCATGTTCGCCGGGTCGAAGTTGATCCTGACATTCGGCCGCGCCACGTCTTTCAGGAACTGCAGCAGCAGCGGCGCGGGTTCCTGACCGGTCTCCAGGAAGAACGTCATCCCGTGGCTTGCCGCATAGTCCGAGATGCGCCGCACGACCTCGCGTACGTCCTCGTAGTCGGCGTTCCGTTCCTCCGGCACGAAGCCGATGTGGCAGCCGAAACTCCTGATGCCGAGCGCGGCGCCGAAATCGATCACCTCGCGAGTCCGGACCTCGCGTGTGGCGCGGGTGGCCGGCGGCATGAACCCCACCGTCCGCATCACCGTCAGAATGTCGGCGTAGCTCTCGCCCTCGTAGGCGGCGAAGATCGTTGCCACTTCGAGGCCCGCCGTAGCGAGCGCCTTCCGGTAAGCCGCCGCGAGCTCCGGCGTCAGTTCTCTCTCGCCGACAACCGCCAATTGGCAAACCTCGACGCCGAGCTCCGAGATCTCGCGGACGGTCGCCTCGGCATCTTCTCCGATCCAGTAAAAGACGCCAACGCGCAAGTCTCTCAGAACTGGCATGGAACAGGTTCTCCTTTTCTGGCTCGCGCCTGCTCGGCCAACCGGGCCACCCTCACGGCCCGCGCCGAGGATTCCGGCGTGCAGCGTTCGGGTTGGCAATTGGTCCGGCAGCAGGCCGCGAAATACTCGATTTCGGCCTGATACCCGTCGGTCTCGCTCAGTGGCTCGGCGTGTTCCGAGCCATCCACGCCGTAGAACTTCGGCTCCCGCCCGGCGGAACTGTATTCCAGCGTGCCGTTCTCGCCGCAGACGGTGTACTCCATCGAGAATGGATACGACTTCGGGTGATGCCAGCCGCCCGTCACCGTCACGCTGGCGATGCCCGGATAGTGCAGTTGCGCCGTGAGCAGATCCAGGCCGCGGCCCAACTCTTCAACACCCCACGCCGAAACGGCCTCGGGCAGGCCGAAACACGCCAGCGCGATGTCGAAATCGTGAATCAGCAGATCGAAGACGCCCCCGCCGCTTTGCGAGCGGTCCCCCAGCCAGAGCGACCACGCCGGCGCCGCGCAGCGCCGTCGGAATATGGCCTGGCACACCTGGCCGAAGCGCCCCGAGGCCACGCCTTCGAGCAACGGACGATAGGGCGGAGCGAATCTCAGCACCTGCGCCGCCATCAGAATCCGGCCGGCCCTTGCCGCGGCCTCGATCATCCGGTCGCACTCGTTGCCGTCGAGGCCCATCGGCTTCTCGACCAGCACATGCTTGCCCGCCTCCAGCGCCGCCAGCGCCACCGGCGCGTGCAGACGTGTCGGGAGGCACAGGTCCACCGCATCGACCCCCGCGTCACGGACACATTCGAATGCATCCGCATATTTCCGCGCCGCCGAGAAGTCGAACGTCTCCCCGCTCACGCCCAGATTGCCCTGGACGCCAGAGAGATCGCCGGATAATGTCTTCGGATCGTTCGACGAGACGGCGGCGATTTCGGCCTCCGGCACGTTGCGCCAACCCTTCAAATGGGTCAGCCCCATGAAACCCAGGCCCACGACAGCGACTTTCATGACAGACGTTATCGTAGCAGTCTGACCCGCACCCCGACCACGATGCGCCAACTGGGGGTCCGACGGCGAACGTCCCGATCCGCCGTGTGGGTCCATGCCATGTTCCGGGCCTTCAAATCTTCAATCCGTCCACACCAGGGACTGCCCGCCTCCGAACGGGCACAATGAAAGACGATGGACCAGAACAACACGCCGCCCGTTGCGGACCCTGCGGCGGCCCCGATCGCGCCGCGCCGCCCGAAGACGATCGAGCAACACGGCGAGACGCGCGTTGACGACTACTTCTGGCTGCGTGAAAAAGACAACCCCGAGGTGCGCGCCTACCTCGAAGCCGAGAATGCCTGGACCGCGGCGCAAATGCGGGACACCCGGCAATTGGAGGAACGGCTCTACCGCGAGATCGTCGGCCGGATTCAGGAAACCGACTCTTCGGCACCGGTGCGCAGCGGCCCATGGCTGTATTACTCCCGCACCCTCGCGGGCAAGCAGTACAAGCTGTATTGCCGTAAGCCGGCGTCCGCCGGGGAAGAAGAGGTTCTCCTCGATGCCAATGCCCTGGCCGGGGACTGCGCCTATTTCCAGCTCGGCGTCTTCGAGCCGAGTCCCGATCACATGCTGCTGGCCTGGTCCGTCGATACCGTCGGCGACGAGGATTTCACGATCTTCGTGAAGGACCTGCGCACCGGCGCGCTGCTGCCCGACCGCATTTCTAACACCTATTACTCGCTCGAGTGGGCCGCCGACAACCGCACGTTCTTCTACAACGTTCTGGACGCCGCGCGCCGGCCGTTCAAGGTCTTTCGTCACACTCTGGGGACCGAGCCGGCCAACGACGTGGAAGTGCACCACGAGGCCGACGAGCGTTTTGAGATCGATATCAGCCGCACCCGCGACCGCGCTTATCTGCTTCTGGAAATCCACAGCCACGCGACTTCCGAGGTACGCGCATTACCCTCCGACCAACCGCAGGGCACGTTTCAACCTCTCGTGCCCCGCCTCCAGGGCATCGAGATGGAAGTCGCACACCACGCCGGCCGCTGGTACATCCGCACCAGCGACTCAGCGCCCAACTTCCGCCTCGTTTCTGCTCCGGTTGAGAATCCCGCCCGAGAGAATTGGCGCGAAGAGATCCCGGCGCGCGACAGCGTGACTCTCGAAGCGGTCGATTCTTTCGCCGGCTTTCTGGTTGTCACCGAACGCTTCGACGCCCTGCCGCATATTCACATCCGCGAGTTCGCCGCCGGCCTGGAGCACCATGTTACGCTGCCCGAATCCGTCTACTCGGTCTGTGCGGAGGTGACGGGCGACTTTGACACATCCCTCCTGCGGTTGACCTATTCCTCGCTGACCACGCCCGAGACCGCGTTCGACTATGACATGCGCGCCCGGACGCTGACCCTCGTCAAGCGCGAGGCGGTTCTGGGCGACTTTGACCCCGCGAACTACGTCACCGAGCGCATCCACGCGACCGCGCCGGATGGCACGCAAGTGCCACTGTCGCTGGTCTACCGCAAGGGTCTGAAAAAGGATGCCTCCCGCCCGGCCCTGCTCTACGGGTACGGCGCTTACGGCCACAGCATCCAGCCGAGCTTCTCCCATGTGCGGTTGTCGCTCGTGGACCGCGGCTTTGTCTATGCCATCGCTCACATTCGCGGCGGCGGCGATCTTGGCAAGCAGTGGCACGAGGCCGGACGGATGGCCAACAAGATGAACTCCTTCACCGACTTCATCGCCGCCGCGGAGGCGCTCATCGCTTCGGGCTACACCAGCAGCCGCAATCTCGCCATCATGGGCGGCAGCGCCGGCGGGCTCCTGATCGGCGCCGTGCTCAACCTGCGGCCGGATCTGTTCGGCGCGGCCATCGCCAAGGTCCCATTCGTCGACGTGCTCAACACGATGTCCGACGCCACCTTGCCTCTCACCATCGGCGAGTACGAGGAATGGGGCAACCCGGAGGAGCCCGGGATCCACCGTCTCATCCACGCCTACTCGCCCTATGACAACCTGCGCTCCGCCGCCTATCCGCACCTGCTCGTGACCGCGGGACTGAACGATCCTCGGGTCAGCTATTGGGAGCCGGCCAAGTGGGTGGCGCGGCTGCGCACTCTGAACCGCGGCTCGAACCTGCTGCTGCTCAAGACAACCATGGGCGCGGGCCATTTCGGTGCGTCGGGCCGGTATGAGAAGTATCGTGAGACCGCCTTTGAATACGCCTTCCTGTTGAAGGTGCTTGGCGTGCTTGACAACGCGTCTTCTTAGATTCGAAACTCCGCAACGACGCAGGCCATACCACGCGGTTTGATATCATTCGGCTTCATGGCGGAAACGATGCAATACTCCATCGGTGTTGATCTCGGCGGCACCAATCTCCGCGCTGCCGCCGTCGGCAGGGACGGCAAAATCCTCGGCAAACATTCGGGCTCGACGAACCTCAAAGAGGGCCGCGACGCGGTCATCGACGACATCGTCTCCTCCATCCGCGTGTTGCAGGACAAGTTTGGTCCTGAACGGCTCGCCGGTGTCGGCGTTGCCGTGGCCGGTTTCATCCGGATGAAAGAGGGCATCATCGCCAACAGCAACAACCTGCCTTCGCTCGAAGGCGTGGCGTTGCGCGATGAGGTCAGCCGGCGGCTGGGCAAGCCGGTCATCCTGGAGAACGACGCCAATGCGGCGGCGCTCGGCGAGAAGTGGCTCGGCGCGGGCAAGGACGTCGACGATCTGGTCCTTCTGACGCTCGGCACCGGCATTGGCGGCGGCGTTATCGTGAATGGCCACGTCATGCGCGGCTTCCTCGGCATGGCCGGCGAACTGGGCCACATGACCATCATTCCCAGCGGCAACCCTTGCGGCTGCGGCAACTCGGGCTGCCTCGAAAAGCACGCTTCCGCGACCGCCATCTCCACCATGGCCCGCCTGCTCCAACTCGGCGAGAACCTCAGCTCGAAGCAGGTCTTCGAAATCGCGACCCAGAGCAGCGGCGAGGAAGCTCTCAAAGCCAGGCGGGTCTTCGAGGCCATGGGCACTGCGCTCGGCATTGCCATCGGCAACCTGGTCAACATCTTCAATGCGCCTTTGTATCTGTTGAGTGGCGGTCCCCTGCCGGCCTGGGATTTGTTCGCTCCGGCGATGTTCGCCGAGGCCCGCCGGCGCAGCTTCACCTTCCGCACGACCGACACGCGCATCGAGAAGGCGCTGCTGGGTAATGAAGCGGGTTTGTACGGCGCGGCCTATCTGCCGTTCCTCGAAGCGGCTCAGCCGGCCGGAGCTTGAATTCAGGCATTTCCTGGCGCAACGCGCGAAGGAGACACTTCTATGTACTGGCTTGGCCTTGATATCGGGACCGGCGGCAGCCGCGCTCTGCTGATCGACGAGAAAGGCGCGGTCGCCGCGGGCTTCACCGCCCCGCACGAAGACATGAAAATGGAGCGCCCCGGCTGGGCCGAGCAGGACCCGCGCAATTGGTGGGACGCCGCGCAGAAGGCCGTGCAGGGCGTTCTTCACGCCGCCGGGGCCAAGGGCGACGACGTGAAGGCCGTCGGCCTCTCCGGCCAGATGCACGGCCTCGTTCTGCTCGACGCGGCCAACGAAGTCATTCGCCCTTCGCTCATCTGGTGCGACCAGCGCAGCCAGGCCCAGGTCGATTTCGTCAACTCCACGGTCGGCCGCGACGACGTCGTCACGCTCACCGCCAACCCCATGCTGACCGGATTCACACTGCCCAAATTGCTCTGGGTGCGCGACAACGAGCCGGCCAACTTCGAGAAGGCGCGCAAGTTCCTCTTGCCCAAGGATTACGTGCGCTTCCGCCTGACCGGCGAACACGCCACCGAAGTCTCCGACGCCTCCGGCACCGGGTTGCTCGACGTCGTACGCCGCCGCTGGTCCAACGAGATGGTTGAGCGCCTGAAGCTCGACAAGGAATTGCTGCCCAAGCTCTATGAGTCCGTGGAGATCACCGGCAAGATCACCAAGGCCGCGGCCAAAGCCACCGGCCTGAAGGAAGGCACGCCCGTCGTCGGCGGCGCCGGTGACCAGGCCGCCAGCGGCATCGGCAACGGCATTGTCGCGCCCAGCATCGCCTCCTGCACTATTGGTACATCCGGTGTCGTTTTCGCGTTTCTCGACCGGCCGCAGTATGACCGCAAGGGGCGCGTGCACACCTTCTGCCACGCCGTCAAAGGCAAGTGGCATGTCATGGGCGTGACCCAGGGCGCGGGCCTCAGCCTGCAATGGTTCCGCAACCAGTTGGCTCCCGGCGCCGACTATGACGCGCTAACCGCCGAGGCCGCCACCGCGCCGCCGTTGAGCCACGGTCTGTACTGGCTGCCTTACCTCATGGGCGAGCGCACGCCGCACCTCGATCCTTACGCCCGCGGCGGCTGGATCGGCATCACCAACAAGCACACCCGCGCCGACCTGATCCGCGCGCTCATCGAGGGCGTCAGCTTCAGCCTGCGCGACTGCCTCTCCATCATCCATGAGGACATGAGCCTCGACATCCACTCCGTGCGCGTCTCCGGCGGCGGCGCCCGCAGCCTCTTCTGGCGCCAGATGCTGGCCGACATTTTCTCGACCGGTGTTTCGACGCTCGCAAACACGGAAGGCTCGGCCTACGGAGCGGCGCTGCTCGCGCTCGCCGGTGATGGTCCTTACAAGACCGTCGATGAGGTCTGTGCAGCCTGCATCCGCGAGGTCGACTGCCTCATCCCCTCGCCCCACGAATCGGCCGTCTATCAGCGCGGTTACGAGGTTTACAGCGTCCTCTACCCGACGCTCAAGCCCGTCTACGGCGTGATCAACCAGATGCGTTGAGCTCCGGCGCCTTAGGCCGGCCTTTTCGCTCCACCCCGATGACAGGCTGTCCGTCGGGAGACCATCCTATGCCCGGCTCCGACACTCGCCGTTCGTTTCCCGGGCGCAGACTTTTGCTCAGCTGTGCCATGGATTGCAGCAACACGCGCTTGAACAGTGCCGCAGGCTGCATCACGCCGAAAGAGATGCTTGCGGGCCGGCGGCACGAGGTCCACGCGGATCGCGGCCGCGAACTGGAAGCGGCCATGCAACAACGGCGGAGTCGCCGCCGGTAAGCCACCTGAATTGCTAATCCGCAACCAGGTACGTCACGTTTCCGGAACGCGGGACTTCGAACAGGCCATTGTGCGCAAGCCAGTCGGTAGTCGCCGAATAGAAGAAGTGGTACCACCACATGAAGAACTCGTTGAAGGTCACCTCTTCCTTGTACGGTGAACGCGCGTACACACTCTGCAACTCGGCCCGATGGCGTTCGAGCAGACCCAACAGGTCGGACTTGAACAGCGCGGCCACGTCGCCCAATTCCATATTCTCGACACCACTGAATAGAGTCACGCGCAGTTGGCCGTTCTCAAGCAGTCCTAACTTGCCCAGCGCTTCCTTCTGCCTCGCACTCAGGTGGTCCTCTCCCGTTCGCCCGAACGCAACCACCCGCTCCAACACGGTGGCCAATTCGGCCTTGAGATCCGCCTGCGGCGGGAACTCGAAAAGCCGTACGAGCTCATCTTTGGACATGGAAAACAACGTGCTTCCGTCGTATCTCCGATTTCCATACATGCCAAACTGAACGTTGCCCAGCATCAATCCTGCATTTCCGTAGATGCCGAACGCCTCGCTCTTTTGACTGGCCGGCTTCTCGAAAACTGCGTAGTAGTACCGGCGCCCGTCGCGCAACGGCCGTTCCGCCTTCAGAAACTCCGTTTCCACGTTCTCAATCTGCCAGTTATCGAGCAGAACATCGCTCAAAATGAGGAAAGCGTTCCCGGAAAACCCGGCCCGGCGGATTGCGGGGATCTTCTCCGCCCGCGCTCGGATATCCGGAAGTTTGTCGGCGATGAGACGCCCGGTTGCCTCAACCATCTTCTGTGATGGCGTCATCCACTTGGCATCTTCGAGCGTGACCACCATGAAGGTCGGGAGGAACCGGTCTGACGACGATTTCTTGGCCAGTCCAGCCGTGACCAGGGAATCGATCCTGGCGCGAAGTTCTGCCGGCGAAATCCCGAGATCGCCTTGGATCAGTGCGTCGGCCTTCTGGCGGTGCAATGCCACGCAGATCGAGGTGAGCCGGTTGGCCCGCATGTTGACAGAAGGGTAGTTGTCGCCACTCGAGATCATCTTCGTCTCGAAAGTGGTCTCCTGCTCCGCACAGAACCCGCTGCGCGTGCAGATAACAGCCGCCCCGACGCAGGGTATGGAGGATAAGAAAAAACTCCGGCGTGTCCACATACCTACTCATACGTCCCGGCCGGGCTCCCAGTTCGATGACCTTCCGAGAGTTTACGGACGCCCCGAATTTCGACTTCGAGGTCGCCTTCGGTCCCCTTGGCCACGCCGGCCGCCGACGCACTGCCACTCCCGTTTCCACAACGTTCCTCCAGCCGGATCGCACCACCCGCGATGATAGGATGTCCGCCGGGAGGTGTGTCCTATGCCCGGCTCCGATACCCGCCGTACGTTCCTTCAGCGCAGCCTGATTCTCGGCGCGGCGCTTTGGCCCCTGGAGGGAGCGAACCGCTCCCGCATCAAGGTCAGCGCCAGCGCCCCGCCGACTCTTGCCGAATGCGAGATGCTGCGCGGGCTTCTTTCGCTGCATTTGCCCGCGGAGGTGCGCTTCGAGAACGCCGGCGAGGTCAGCGCGCCCAGTGACTGGCGCATCGTCCTGCGCATCGACAAGGCCGGTCTCCCGCATGAGGAGAGCTACGAGATTCGCGCTTCGGGCTCCGATGTCATCCTGCGCGCTGCGACTCCGCGCGCCCTGCTTTTCGCGGTCTATGAGTTCCTTGAACGCCAGGGCGCGGTCTTCGGCATCGACGGCGAAAACTACCCGCCCGAGCCGGCGCGCGAACTCGTCGTCCCGGCCAACGGCCAGTCCTGGCTCGGCGACCCGCGCTTCTCCGTGCGCGGCCTGCTGCCCTGGCCCGATTTCCTGAACTGCATCACCATCTACAACGAAGAGGATTTCCGCGCCTATTTCGAATCGATGCTGCGCATGCGCATGAACACCTTCGGCATGCACGTCTACACCCAGGGCGAGCAGTGGGCGGAAAGCTACCTCAGCTTTGAATACGCCGGCGCTGGCCACCTCGCCTACCTCGACACCACCGCCTCCAACCGCTGGGGTTACCTGCCCCAGCGCACCTCGCGCTACGGCATGGGTTCGGCCGACTACTTCGATGGCGAAGTCTTCGGCTCCGACGCAACGCGCTTGGGCCGTGATCCCTGGGAGATCGCCGAGCGCACGCGCACGATGCTCCGGCGCTCCCTTTCTCATGCCAAAAAGCTCGGTCTGCGCACCGGCGTCGGCTTCGAGCCTTACCAGATCCCCGACGAAACCTACCGCGCGCTTCCGCCCGAAGCCCGCTCCGCCGATCCGCGCCGCCGCCCGCGCTTTGACCCCTCTTCCTACACCGGCCGCAAGCTCCTGGAAACCCGTCTCGACCAGCTTCTGACTGCCTACCCCGACGTCGACCACGTCTGGCTCTGGGAGGACGAGGGCGCCAACTGGGACAGCCGCAAGGAGGGCATCCCCCTGCCCACGGCCGCCTTCAACCTGGCCCACGACTTCCTGCGCCGCCACGCCCCCGCCAAGCGCCTCGTCATCAGCGGCTGGGGCGGCGTCGCCCGCCACTTCGCCGATCTGCACAAGGTCCTCCCCGAGGACATCGTCTTCTCGTGCCTCAGCGACACCCTCGGCTGGGACCCCGTCCACGAAGTCTTTGGCCAGCTCGGCTCGCGCGAGCGCTGGCCCATCCCCTGGCTCGAGGACGACCCCTCCATGTGGCTCGCGCAGTTCCACGTCAACCGCTTCAAGCGCGACGTCGACCTCGCCGCCAGCTACGGCTGCCAGGGCATGCTCGGCATCCACTGGCGCCATCGCATCGTTGACCCCACGGCCACTTTCTTTGCCCGCGCCATGTGGGACAAAGGCTACGAGCCCGCCGCCCACTACGCCGCTTACGCCCGCTCGCAAGCCAGCGGCGACCGCGCGCGGCGCTATGGGGAGATCCTTGCCGCTGTCGACAAGGAACAGAAGTTGCTCCGCACCGGCACCGCCGAGGTTAAGGACGGCCACGTCGTGACCAATGAGTTCTCTGGCGACTACGCCGAGGGTTTCCAATACTGGAACTCGACGCACGTCTCCCCAGCGGTGCGCGCCTCCCAGCAACAGGTTGCCGCGGACCTGCGCGCCCTCACCAACTCCGCGCCGCCCGTGGAGCAGGACCGCCTCGAGCATGTGACCCGTCACGTCGAGTTCATGGCAATCTATGCGGAAGTCTGGATCCTCGCGCAGGCTCTGCAAGAGGTCTTGCAGCGCGCGCAGGCTCTGCTCGAAGCCAAACAACCTGCCGAAGCCAGGTCGCTGGTCGAAAAAGAGGGCCTGCCCATCTGGTTGCAGCTGGCGCCGGAAGTGCGGCAGGCCATCCTCCGCTTCCACGGCGCCGTGGCCACGCGCAACGACCTCGGTACCCTCGCCTCGCTGCAGAACAAGTTTGTGCGCCTCGCCCTCCGCCGGCTGCCGCTGTCGATGGCTGAATTCCTCGACCAGATGCCCGCCGCTGTCGAACAGTCCGTCGCCGACGCGATCGGCCCGCCCGACACCGAGACCCCTCTGCGGCTCATCGTCCCCGTTCGTCCGACGATGCTAGCCCGCGGCGAAAAGGTCCGCCTCCTGGCCATCGTTCCGGCTGTGGGCGACCTCTCCGGCGTCGTCCTCCGCACTCGCGCCGGGTCGGCCGAGTGGACCGAACGGCCCTTCAAGCTCCTCGGCCGGAAAACGTGGGAGGCCTGGCTCGAATACCCGGCTGCGCCCACCCCGCTGCTGGAATACGCCGTCGCCGCGCGCATCAGAGGCCAGCTCCTCCACGCGCCTGTGCAGGGTGCCTATCGCCTCACGATCCTGTCGTGAACGTCCTCTGGCGGGCTAGAATAGCCTCGGATGCCTGAGCCGCCCATCGATCGCGAACTCCCGAACCAACCGGCGGCTCCGCCACCGCGGCGCGCCTGGCAGCGCAGCGTCCGCGCCTGGTTCCGCGCCCGCGTTCGCGAGCGCGTGACCCTCATCGGCGCGCTCTACCTTTTCGCTCTGCTGTTGACCGGCCTCGCCGCCTTCGCTTCGGCCAACAATCTGTTGTTCCTGATCCTCGCCGCGATGCTGGCCACGTTCATGGTCTCCGGACT
>JBEKHU010000021.1:0-12925 GCA_050012115.1 Bryobacteraceae bacterium
TGCGGGTGGGCCGCTGGGCGACGATCGTCGGCGTGCTGATCTCGATCGGCGCGGCCTATTTCGCGATGCAGTTCCAGAGCATCATGGACTACGTCCAGGCGCTGTTCAGCTTCTTCATCGCCCCGCTGTTCGGGACGGTGATCTTCGGCATGTTGTGGAAACGCGCGACGCCGGCTGCCGGGTTCTGGGGCCTGCTCGCGGGCACGGCCTCTTCCATCGCGATGTACGTCTGGGTGAAGGTCGACCCGACCGCGCTGCGCTACATCGCGCTGTCGCCGAACGCCAAGGACATGGCCGAAAACATGTACCGCGCGCTGTGGTCCTGGCTGATCTGCGCCGGGGTTACGATCATTGTCAGTTACCTGACCCAGCCCAAGCCCGAGTCGGAGCTGGTGGGGCTGGTGTACGGCATCGGGGCGATGCCGCACGAGGAGCCCGTGGCGCTGTGGCGGCGCCCGATCTTCTGGGCCGGAGTGGTAATCGTGGTGTTCTTCGTTCTGAATCTGCTGGTGTGGTAAGGAGCCTCCCATGATCCACGGAAGAAACATGATCTCGATCTGGTTTTTTATCGGATTGCTGGTGCTCATTTACGGCGTTATCATCCTCGGCTGGGGGCTGATCAGCGGCGGCCACCCCGGCACGGGACGCGCGATCGCGCTGGTGGAGTTGCGCACGGACCTGTGGATGGGCGGCTTCATGACGCTGGCCGGGGCGTTCTACACGTTCAAATTCGCGCCTTGGCGCAAGAGCGATAAGTAGCGCCGGCGCGGCGCCGGCCCGAAATGACGTTTGACCCGAGGAGGCCCCGTATGCGTCCTTCGTTTTCAAGGTTCGTGCCGGCCCTGATTCCGGCCTTTTTGCTGATCCTCAATCCGGCGGCGACGCCGCTCCTGCACGCGGCCGACACGCCCAAAACGATCCTCTACGGCGCGGCTTACTACCACGAGTACATGCCCTATGAGCGCCTGGCGAAGGACGTGGAGCTGATGAAGGCGGCGGGCTTCACCTGCGTCCGCATGGGCGAATCGACGTGGACCTCGTGGGAACCGCGCGACGGCGAATTCCAGTTCGCGTGGATGGACCGCATCGTGGACGCGATGCACAAGGCGGGCATCAAGGTGATCATGGGCACGCCGACGTATTCCATCCCGCCATGGATGTTCAAGAAGCACCCGGAAATCCTGGTGCTGCACTATGGCGCGTCGGGACCGCAGGTCGACCCCTGGTCCCCGGCCTACCCCGGGCCGATGCGGCCGGGCTACTACGGTCCGCGGCAGAACATGGACCTGACCAACCCCGACTACCGGCGCTACTGCGAGCGGATCATCCGCAAGCTGGCCGAGCACTACGCGCACAACCCCGCGATCATCGGCTGGCAGGTGGACAACTGGGACGAGTTCCCGCCGCGCGACGGCATCCTGAATCCGGGCTACAAGCTCGAATGGGCACGCTTCCAGCGCACCATCGTCACCGACTTCCTGGCCTGGCAGGCGAAGCTGCTGCGCGAGTACATTCCCTCCACCCAATTCGTCACGCAGGATTTCGGAGGATTCAACGCCAACGTGGACCACTGGGCCATCGGGCGCAGCATGGATATCACCGCGACCAACATCTACTTCACGGCGCAGGAAAAGCTCGACGGCCTGGACATCGCGCTCGGCGGCGACTTCTTCCGCTCGGTGAAGAACGCGCCGTACCTGGTGACCGAGACCAACGCGCAGACCATCGGCTGGGCCTCGCGCGCGCAGTATCCGCCCTACGACGGGCAGTTGCGGCTGGAGGCCTTCGCGCACGCCGCCAGCGGGGCGACGCTGGTCGAGTACTGGCACTGGCACTCGCTGCACTACGGCCAGGAGACCTACTGGCGCGGCGTTCTGGGCCAGGACCTGGAACCGAACCGCGCCTACGCCGAAGTGTCGACCATCGGCCGGGATTTCCGGCGCCTGGGAACCACGATCGGCAACCTCAAGAAGAGCCCGAAGGTGGCGATCCTGTTCAGCACCGACTCGCACGACACGATCGAGTCGATGCCGTTCAGCGACCACGTGGACTACATGGCGATGCTGCGGCAGATGTACGCCGCGGCGTACGCGCTGAAGACCGAAGTCGATTTCGTCACGCCCGAAACTCCCGACCTGTCGCGCTACAAGGTGCTGCTGGTGCCGCCGCTGTACTCGGCCTCGGACGAGGTACTGAAGCGCATCGCCGCGTTCGTCGAAAACGGCGGCCATGCCATCGTGGCCTTCAAGAGCGGCTTCACCAACGAATACTCGACCGTGCGCTGGGAGCGCGCGCCGGGCCCGCTGCGCGCGGCCGCCGGCTTCTCGTATCAGGAATTCTCCAACCTCGCCAAACCCGTGGCGCTGAAGCCCGACCGGTACGCAGCGGGGGCCAAAAACCAGGCCTCGGCGTGGGCCGAATTCCTGCTGCCGGAGGGGGCCGAGACGCTGCTCTCCTACGACCATCCCTTCTTCGGCCGTTATCCGGCGCTGACGCGCAACCGCTTCGGCCGCGGCACGCTGACCTACGAAGGCACGGTTCTGAGCGGCGAAGTGCAGCAGGCGGTGGTGCGCGAGGTGCTGAAGATGGCTGGCCTGGAAAGCCCCGACTGGTCGCTGCCCGCGCCGGTGCAGGTGCGCCACGGCATGAACGTGATGGGCCACGCCGTGCATTACTATCTCAATTACTCGGCCGCACGGCAGGAGTTCGTCTACCCCTACGCAGGCGGCCGCGAGCGGCTCAAGGAGACGCCCGTCGCCACCAACGGGAAGCTCGCGCTGGAGCCGTGGGGCGTGGCCATCATCGAAGAGGGGCTCGCACAGAATTAGACGCGGCTTTCTGTGAGCCCGAATTGCTCACATGGAGGAAGCGAGCGTTCTCGAAAGGGGCCATCACGCCGGCCGGGCTGGGTCGGATTTGCGGGTTGGGGCAGAGGGAAGCGCGATTATGGCTAGATGGTCAATGGCACTGATTGTACTTGCGATTGGTATCGGCTCGCTCGTGTTTCTGTACGAAGTATTCGTGGGGCAAAAGGACAGAGTGAATACTGAGGCTCTCAAGCGTGAGATTCGCGTCGCGCTACCGTTAGGAAGCCCCATCTCCGCGGTCGAGGGATTTCTACAAAAGCGCGGGATTGAGTTCAGTTTCGAAGCATCATCCAAGACCGGTTATGCGATCGTGCGCAATATAAAGGGCAGCTCAATCATTGTGAGCAAATCCCTTACGCTGAAGTTCCATTTTGATGACACATTGAACTTGAAATCCATTGATGCGGAGGTGCTCTATACCGGCCCGTGAACACGGAGGAAGATGACAGTTGACCGCCACTAGGGGCATTGCAAGCGAGATGACTAGTCCTACGACAATTGCGAGTTATGCCAGGGATGTTTGATACGTCGGCAAGCCGCGCACACCCGGGCGCGTCCGGTACAGCGCTCCACCGAACAGGCCGTTGACGGCGTCGTAGCCCGGAGGCATCACCGGCATCGGCTCGGAGAACGAAGCCGTGGTGATGTAGAGGTCGCCCAGATCCTCGCCACCGAAGCACGCGCAGGAGGTCTGCTTGGCGGGCGTCTGGATACGGCGCTCGACTTTGCCGTCGGGATCGTAGCGCACGACGCAGGCGGCGTACCACTGCGCGGACCACAGGAAGCCCTCGGAATCGACTGTCAATCCATCCGGAACCCCCTCATCGTTGGGCACGGCGACCAGCACGCGGCGGTTGTGCGCCGTGCCAGTGGCCAGATCGTAGTCGTAGGCGTAGATCCGTCGGGCGGTGGAGTCGGTGAAGTAAAGCGTCGTCGAATCGAGAGAGAAAGCGATGCCGTTGGAGAGTTCGAAGCCGTCGTCGAGGACGGTGACGCGGCCATCGGTGTCGACGCGGATGAGCTTGCCGCGCTCGTATTCCGCCGCCGGGTCGTAAAAGTTGGAGCCGGCGAGCAGGCGCCCGGCGGCGTCGGCTCCGCAGTCGTTCAGCCGCAGCTTGAAGCCGTCCGCCTCATCGACGATCAGCCGCGGCTCGCCCACGCCGTCCCAGCGCCAGACGCCGGAATGGTTGATCAGCGTGAAGCCGCCGCCCGCGTTCATACGGAAGCCGCAGATCTGGAACGATTCCTTGACGATCTGGTGGACGCCGGTGGCGGGCCGGTAGCGGTAGAAGCGGTTGCCGCTGTTGTCAGTCCAATAAAGGGTCCCGGTCTGCGGGTCCCAGACGGGGCACTCGCCGCACAGGTCCTGATAGTCGGCAATTACTTCCATGGGTGGTCCTCCCGAACAGAATGCAGCGTCTGATCCCGGGCGGCAGCGAGGCCGCCGCCTGCAAGCATCCGTTATCCTACGACGACCGGCCCGGCCGATGCGCGGGGGACTGTGGTGGGTCAATTTGCCCCCAAGGGGCGCGCACGAGCGCGGCACTTGGGTAGTTCACGTGCCATCAGTGCTCTCTGGCATGCGGTAGGTTATGAATATGGCAAAACGTCCGGATCGCTCAGGATGGATAGCCATCAGAACCTTCTACCATCACTGGCTACCACCCGTTATGGTTGGATCTCTTGCCGTGTGGTCGCTGCTTGTATGGGGGCTCCAACTGTATCCGCCGGTGGGTGTTTATATATCCATTTTGGCAGTTCTGGGAGTTATCGTGACCATTTGGCCTCCGGAATCAAATTGGGGCAAGGCCGCGTGGCTGTTAGTCTTCTTTGGCCTTATGGGTTTTGAGATATCTAGTCTCTTCTACCATGAGCGACAGCAGGCCGAAGAGCACGCGCGGGACATTCGGGAGGAGAAATGTGCTTTAAATAGAATTTTACAAGATGGACAAGACCACGTCAGGAGCATTTTATCGCAGGGAGAAACTAATCTTCAAAATATCCTGAAGCAACAACAGCGCGACTTCAGCACCACAATGAGCACTATGGTGCAGGCTGAGCATATGGAAGGGAACCGGTTCAGCGCTCTTTTGGACAAGGAGCAGGAACTGTATGAGCATGAGGAACAATTGGCTGGGTCTTTACATGGTCGCTTGTTGCCTGGATCGGAGCCAACGCCGGCGAACGTTTGCCCTCCCGCCCCTATCTCTGAGAAGGAGGTGCTCATTTTGTGGGGGAACATCGGCCAAGCACCGAACGTGAGCGTAGTGACGCGGTTCCCACATATCGTAGTTAAAAGCAGACAACATGGGCCAGTATTGACTTTTGATCGAGTTGGATCATCTATCGTGGTTCTGCTCGATGTAAGAAGCAGTGACGGGAAAATTTTAGCGCGGTTAAATAGGGATGGCTGGGTTGTTAATCGCAATAAGATTTTGGAAGCGAGAGCAGGCAAGAACAATTTGGTGGTAATAGACGAGTTTGGGAATGACGTTATAAGAATCAATTATTTTAATCCGAATGCTATTAGTGTTAGTGGCTACATTATTCCGAATATTTCTGGCAATTGCATTGTTGCCGATGGGTTTTCAGAAAGTGTCACGATTCCGTAACTACGCACTCTCGTGGACTGTCAACAGGAGGGAATCTCAAATTGAACCACCACCCGGGGGACATTCCACTTGCGTTCGTTCATTTCCGACGTTAGGATACAGTTAGGCGAATGTTCAAGCGCGCCATTCTCGTGTTGGCGATTGTCGGGCTGACGTGTTCGGCGTCCCTGCCGTTGTGGGCGCTGGCCACATGCCCGATGATGGATGCCAACGCCGGCGCGCATTCCTGCTGCCACAGGCACCCTACTCCGTCCAGCACGCCTTCCACGGCCTGCGTCCTGCACTGCTCGAGTTCCATCGGCGTGCTGGTGAAAGTGCAAGTGCCGCCGCAGCCGGGTCCGGCCGCTGACGCGCCTGTTCAGGCTGCCGCCGTGC
Organism: Bryobacteraceae bacterium; assembly: GCA_050012115.1. Classification (GTDB taxonomy): domain Bacteria; phylum Acidobacteriota; class Terriglobia; order Bryobacterales; family Bryobacteraceae; genus CAIVVT01. The sequence goes on from JBEKHU010000021.1 coordinate 5,855, forward strand.
ACTCGACCGTCGCGGTTGCGCCCGTTCCCACCGCCACCGACCAGTTCTTCGATTCCAGCGGACTCTATCTCCGAGACCGCGTTCTCCGCATCTGATCCCGAATCCAGCCTGCGACTTTCGTCAGGGCCCGGTGTGTCTCCGCGCGAGCACACCTACTGGTTCACCGGTTGATCGATGAAAAGGGAAATGATCATGAAATCCATACTGAGTGTTTTCGCCGTGATGGCGTTGGGCGTGATGCTGAGTTTTGCGGGCGACACCAAGGACAGCAGTTGCTGCCCCAAGGGCGATTGCTGCAAGAAAGGCGCAGTCTGCAAGAAGGCCGCCGATGGCAAGAAAGCCGCTTGCTGCAACGAAGACGCAGCCTGCTGCAAGAACGGGGCGTGCTGCAAGAAAACACAAACGTCCTAACCGCGTAATCCGGGAGGGGGCCGCAGAGCCCCCTTCCGCTTCAAAACGAGCGTGAGAGCGCCTGGGTGGGCGGCATCAAGGCTGCGGAAGCAGCTTGAGCACGGCCCTCGGCGGAGCGCCCGGCTCCGGCTGCCAGCGCAGCTCGAGCGACTTGATCTTCTTGGTGTGAGGCTGCCAGAAGAAGTACAGGTATCCGCTGCGAGCCTCGCGCGCGACACAGTCGTCCAGCCCCAGCGCGGGCAGAGCCACGGCGGGATCGTCAGGCACCGCCCGCTCCACGTTTGAATTCGGATTCTGGTCCGGCGCCTCGGGATGCGGCGGCGGAGTGCCGCCCGGATTCTCGGGGATGTCGCTGCCCACACGCGGCCGCCCGAAGATGAACGGTCCGGCGCCCACCGAGAGACTGGGTTTCGAAGCGTCGTAATACTTCAGCGCGGCGGCCACGACCGAGCCCGACTGCGGCATCAGCCCGAGCTTCGCGCCGTTGATCACAAGCTGGAAATCCGAGGGGTGCACTTCGACGGACTGGCCCTTGGCGGGGAAGACGGCGAGTTCCACGACGATGAAATGGCCGGTGAAAAATCCTGCCTTACCGCCCGGCGCGCTGCGGCCGAAGTACTCGGCGGCCAGGGTGAGTCCTGCGGCGCTCGCGCGGACCGGGTACTGCTCGGCGGACTCGCGCGGGCGGGTCTCGGCGAGCGCCGGCAAGCACGCGCAAACGGCCAGCCAGGCGCAGGCAATGACGAACCGGAGGAGCCGCGTTGGCACGGCTTCAGCATACACCGCGGGGCCCCGCACGAAGGGCCGTTGATACAATGGAATTAGAGACTGCCACAGCGACGGAGCGACGGATGCCCATTTTCGAGTACAAGTGCGAAGAGTGCGGAACGAAGTTCGAGAAGCTGATTTACCGCCCATCGGACGAAGCCGCCCTGAACTGCCCGGAGTGCGGGAAGCAGCATTTGCATCGTGAACTCTCGACCTTCGCCGCGCACAGCCACGCCCCGGCGGCGCAAGCCGGGCCGCGCTGCCCCTCCGGCGGCATGTGCCCGACACCGGGCGCGTGCGGGCTGAACTGACGGTCTCCGCGCGCTCGACTCCTAATACAAAACCGGTACGTCAGGCTTGACTTTCGCTCTGTATTCGCCAATACTGCGGGTATGGCCCTGACACCCAAGCAGAAGACAGTTCTGGATTTCGTCGCTTCGTTCGTCGAACAGAGCGGCTATTGCCCCAGTTTCGAAGAGATTGCCCGGGGTGTGGGACTGGGGTCGCTCGCCACCGTGCACAAACACGTGACGGCCCTGCAACAGAAGGGTTACCTGAAGCGCCGCTACAACGAGAGCCGTTCGCTCGAAGTCTCCCCGGATTACCTGCGCAGTGAACGGGAGCGGCGCGAGAAGCAGACGATGGAGAAGCCGCCCGCATCCGCCGGGGTGACGATTCCGCTGATGGGGACCATCGCCGCGGGCGTGCCGGTGGAGGCGCCGGAGAGCCCCGAGACGCTGGATTTCACCGATTTTGCAGGCTCGCCGGACCTGTTTGCGCTGCGGGTGCGCGGCGATTCGATGATCGACGATCACATTTGCGCCGGCGACTTCGTGTTGATCGAACGCACCAAGACCCCGCGCGATGGCGAGATCGTGGTGGCCCTGGTGGACGGGACCGAAACGACGCTCAAACGGATCTACCGGGAGGGCGACCAGATCCGCCTGCAGCCGGCCAACTCGACGATGGAGCCGATCCGCGTCCCGGCCGGGCAGGTGGAAATCCAGGGCCGCGTTCTGGCCGTGCTGCGAAAGTACAGGTAGACCGCGCCCGTCTCATCCGGGCCGGCAATCCACTTACATCGATTGCGCTGAGCTGGCGGGAGGAACATTCGGGCGCGGCAGCACCTCGATGGCGGGGACGCCGTGTCCGCGAACGCCCGATCCAGTCGTCTGCACCGGCGTCAGCATGCGGATGATGTTGTTCTCGCCCTGAGCGACGTAGACCAGGCCGGCGGCATTCACGGCCACGCTGATCGGGAACGTGATCGCGGCCTGCAGAGCCGGGCCGCCGTCGCCGTAGGTGCCGAAGTGGACGTTGCCGGCCACCGTCGCGATCGTGCCGTCAGTGGCCACCCGGCGGACGATGTTGTTGACGAGATCCGTAATGAACAGGTTCCCGGCGCTATCCAAGGTCACCCAGGACGGATCCAGCAATGCGGCGTTGATGGCCAGATTCCCGACGTCCGTGGAGCCGAAGATCCCGCTGCCCGCCGCGGTCGTGATGATACTCGTGGTCGTGATGGTATTATTGGCCGCCGCCACCTTGCGGATGCGCTGGTTGAGCTGGTCCGCGATGTAGAGGTTGCCGGCGGCGTCCAGCGCCAGGCCCAGCGGATGATTCAGCGAACTGGCGATCGCCGGACCGCCATCGCCGCCGAAGTCCGCATAACTATTGCCGACGATCGTCTTGATGTTGCCGTCCGTGGTCACCTCGCGGATCACGTTATTGCCCGTGTCGGCAATGTAGACGTTGCCCGCGGAGTCCACAGCCAGGCCCACAGGGCCGTTAAGTTGGGCGCTCGTGGCGGCCGCGGTGTCCCCGGAGTAGCCGCTCGTGTTATTGCCGGCGAAGGTCGTAATCGTGCCCCCCGCGACTTTGCGGACCACGTTGTTACCCGTGTCGGCAATGTAGATGTTGCCCGACGAATCCACGGCCACGGCGCAGGGGAATTTGAGCTCCGCACTGGTTGCGGCGGCTTTGTCGCCGGCATAACCGGCCGACCCGTCGCCGGCGATGGTCGTGACGACACCGGTGGTGTCGATTTTGCGGACGCGCTGATTGAGCTGGTCCGCGATGTAGAGGTTGCCCGAGCTGTCGAAGACCATGCCGGCTGGATAGTTGAACTCGGCGCTGATGGCGGGGCCGGAGTCCCCCGCGAACCCGGCCGTGCCGTTGCCCGCCGCGGTCGAGATGGTGTAAGTGGGCACGACCTGCGCCAGGCCGAGCGCCGGGAGAAGAGCCAGCGCGGCTCCGGCCAGACAGGCGGCGTGCCATCGGGCCCAGCCCCGCGCGCTGCTTTTGTTCGATTGCACTCGACTGCGTATCACCTGAGATTCAACCTCCCTGCGAGCGCTTCTCACACCACGAACCCATTATTATCTCTCATCCGCGCCGGCGTCGTCCGCCCGGAGCCGGAATCCGAAACACACCGCGCCTTTCGGCGCCGGGACTACGCAGTTTGGACGCCCGAACGGGGCGGCTGGTGTACGGGAATCAGCGGCTGAGCCGCCACCCGGCGCGCGGCCGGGGGGCGGACAGACGCCTGAGTTTAGCGGCCGCGGCGCGCGCGCAGGAGCGCGACGGCGGCCAGCCAGTCCTCCTGCGGGGAGCCGTGCGGGCAGCCGCGGCGGAGCCAATTAGAATACGCCTCGCGCGAGATCTCATCGTGACGCGGCGCGGCGTCGAAGGACGGCGTCTCCACGGCGTGCGCCTCGATCGTCTCTTCCACGTGCGGCTTGCGCGCCGGCGCCTTGTGGGTGGCGGCGGGGGAATTCGCCTTCGCGGGCAGCGTCTCCGGGCCGCCTGGCGCCCTTTCGCTGGCGGCTTTCCTGGCGCGGACGGTCTTGACCGCGGCCTTGGGGGCCGTCTGGACAGTCTCCTCCGGCTTCAAAGTACCCGATTCGGGAGTGGTCTGCTTTCGAGTTGCCATCTGTTTTTTCCTTCCTTTCGATTCGGTCAGCCCTTTGTACATCGGCAGCTTGAATAGTTCTAAACTGTTCCGTGACAAAATGTTACAGCGATGATGAGACTCCGGCATCCGGGGCGGGGCGTTCCACGGGCCCGCTCGGGCCGGGGTCACATCTTGGTCGAAGATTGTGTCAGCTCTTCCAGGAGCCCGGCGGCCAGCCCTTGCGCCTCGGCAAAGGCCTGTTGATATGCCGTGAACTTGCGGTTCAGGTCGAGAGCCTGTTCCGGCGTATGGCCCGTCCTGAGAATCATGTCGCGCACTCGCACGGGGTTGGGAAGAACGGCTTCTTCGCGTAGTTCTTCGAGTGCCGCGGCGGGATCGAAACGCAGGTCCATCTCAATCACTAAGACTTTTTTATATTATATCCCGAACCAGCGGTGCCGTGCCGCTCCGCAGGGAGGCCGGGGGGACTGCGGAGTCCCGGCTACGAGGACCGCGGAGTTTGCGCCGCGGGTGACGCTCCCGGCTGCCTGGGAGCCGGGAGCGTCCCGTCGGGAGGAGACCAGCTAGTTCACCGGCGCCGGGTTCACCACGGGAATGGTGACGATGTTGGAGACCTGGTACAACTGCGAAATGGTCAAGGTCGTCTGGGGGTCGGTGGTCAGAGAAGTATTGAGTTCCAGATCCAGCTCATAGAGGCCCACGTAGCCCGGCTTCAGTCCCGAAAAGAGAACGTTGGCCGTCTTGCCGCCGATCATGCCGGCGACGAAGCCGTCAAAAGTCACATTGTTGTACGGGGAACCTCGGAATGGCTGGCCGTTCAACATCAGTTGCTGGTCGCCGGCGGTCAATATGCCGAGACCCGTCCCGTAAATGGAGATGGTCTCGCCCGGCAGCGCCGGGTTGTCCGGGGTCACGGGGGCGCCGGCGACGTTGGCGCAGCATAGCGTACTGTTGAAGGCCGTCATGATGATCGATGCGCCATACTGCGAACTGGCCACAATCGGAATACCGTTGCCCGCCGGTCCGGGGACAATCGCCTGCAGGCGGATGCGCTGGAAGGCTCCGGCGGGGAAGGCGCGCACCTCCGGGTCGTGGTTATTGATGATCGCAATCAGTTCGTCCCGCACGATCGCCGTTGTGTCCGTCGCCATCACCGTGTAGTTGTATGGCCGGTCGCGAATGGTGACGGTCGCAACATCGCCTCCGGTGATGGTGCCGTCCACGGAAACCGTCGCCGCCGCCGAACTCGAGTAGTGATAGGCCAGGCCCGGGGTCGGTTCCAGAGTCGGATCGTAAAACAGCGTCGGGCTCTGCTGGATCACCGGGATCGCCACCGCGGTGCTGACCTGCACCGAGCCGTCGGGCTTCTGGACACGCAGGATGCCGGAGCCCGTGCGCGGGAAGCGGAGGGTGTCCGTCACGTTGATGGTCGAATTCGGCGATGGCGGCGTCGTATCGGGCTCGAGCGCGGAGGCGAGCTCGATCGGGAGCTGCGCCACTACGTAGGTCGGGTTGACAACGACGAGCGGGCACTGGATGCCATCCACGTAGAACTCGACGCCGGCCAATTGCTGCGGCAGCGGCTGGTTCAGGGGCTGCACCGGCGGCGGGTTGTTCGGGTCGATTCCCGAAACCAGGATCTGGCCCGCGGCGCCCGTGATCCGGACGAGCTCGTACGGCGCCAGCAGGGAGGCGTCCTCCCCGCCGGTGAGATTAGCGCCGGAGACCGTGAGTGTCAGCGTGGCCGTGGTCGGATTGAGCGAGGTAGCTATTGTGACGTTGTTTCCGGCCAGATCCGCGGCGCGGGCGGTCAGAATGATGAGATGCGCGACCGCATCCGGCGTGGCGTAAACATAAGGATCGCCCGCGCCGCTGTTGGAGCTGTTGATCGCGTTGACGAGGGCGGTGATTACGGTGCTGATCGTGTCGCTGGATACCAGGGTGTAGTTGTAGGCCACCGTGATCTCGGTGCCGGTGGAATCGACGACGGTACCGTTCCCGATGGTCACCGTGGCCACCACGCCGGCCTGGATCGTGCCGCCGACCGTGATGGATGCCTGCGCGTACGTATGCGCGCTGGCGGCGCTGAGCACGGCGGTTTGCGGCAACGTGAAATCGCCCGGCGTGTAGACCACGATGCGCCGGTTGAAAGTGTCGGCTACGTAAAGATTGGCTCCGTCCCAGGCCAGCGAGTTCGGGGTCTTGAACGTATCGGTCCCGCTGACTTTTTGGGGGTAGGCCGAATCCGAGCTCAGGTCCACCTCGTCGCTGATCTGCCCGAGCACGGCATCGGCCGGGACGGCGTTGGCGTTGGGGATCGTGTTCCAGACCAGCACGCGGTCGTTGCCCGCGTCGGCGACATAAAGCCGCGTCCCGTCGCTGATCACCGCCATCGGAATGCTGAGCGTGGCCGAGCACATGGGCGGATACAGGGGGAAGCTCTTGCCCGTCTCGCTGGTCGTGTCGGTGCCATTGGACGCGCACAGGACGGAGTTCTCGATCACCGTGCCCGCGGCGTCGGTCGTGGTGGTGTAAGTGTTGCTGTAGAAGGAAACGAAATCCTTCTGGCCGAGCACGACGTCGGCGGCCTGATTGTTACTGGACGGAATCGTGTTCCAGATCAGCACCCGGTTCTGGAAACTGTCGGCGATGTACAGTCGCGTGCCATCGTTCCACACCGACGCCGGCGCCAGCATCGAGCTGGCCGTCGTCTTCGGGCTGTACTGGCTCTGTACGTCGTGGGTGAAATCCGCCTGGCCCAGCACCAGCGTGGCCGCCTGGCCGTTGCCCGTGATCGGGCCGTAGTACAGCACCCGGTCGTTGCCCGTGTCGGCCACCCATAGACCGTTGCTCGCATCGAGGAACACGGCCGTGGGCGACCGCAGCGCCGTCGCCGAACACTGGCCAACGGGATAACCATACTGGCCGTAATGGCCCGGCGTGTAGGTGGTGAAATCCGGTTGCCCCACGACGAATTC
>JBEKHU010000022.1:0-16434 GCA_050012115.1 Bryobacteraceae bacterium
CGGGGACGATGTAGAGCTGGCTGTCCGGGCGCATGAGCTGGCCGTTGCGCGATTGGACGAAGACCAGCCAGCGGCCGTCGGGCGAGAGTTTGGGAAAGCTGTTGCTCAGGCCGTTGCCCGAGGCTCCCGCAATCGGCTCAGCGCGCCCGCCGAGCCCGTTGTGGAAGGGGATGCGATAGAGGTCGTAGTGGATTTGCAGTTCGTTGGGATCGTTGGCGAACCGGGCGAGCGGGAGGCCGGGCGGGTTGGGATCCTGGGCGCGGGCCCGGGCGAACACAAGGTATTCGCCATCGGGGCTCCATACGGCGCCGAATTGAACGTAGGCTGGATCGTTGGCGCCGGGCAGGGGTTGCAGGATGCCGCTGTCGCGGCTGTACCAGGCCAGGATGCCGCGCGTGGGAAAGAAGACCTGCAGGAAGCGGTAATCCGTGAAGTTGGCGACGTAGTAGTTGCTGGAGCGGGCTCCGGGCGTGTCGATGGTAGTGACGACCGTCTCGCCGCGCGGGGAGATCTGGGACATGAAGCCGACGCGGACCGCGTTCTCCAGGCGGCCTTGGGCCGAGGCCCATTGAATCACGTCCTCGCGGCGCACCGTCACGCCGGGCTGGACCCGTGCCAGGAAATAGCGGCCCTTGTTGTTCTTCAATCCGTCGAGGTCCATGCCCATGAACTTGCCGTCGCGCGAGAACGAGTGGCAGTTCGCGCACACCGGAAGCCCCTGCATGACGATCTGGCTCTGCGTGGCACTGACGTCGCGCAGGCGCCATTGGACCAGGCGCACGGCGTAGGGCGCGAGCGGCTTAATCACGCCCTTTTCGGTTTCGCTGGGCATCAGCGGGACGTCGCGGTAGAAGATCGGCGCTCCCACCGGATCGGCCGAGGTCCGGATGCGCACTGCCGCTTTGGAGACGGCGCGCCCCTGGTCGAGCCCGGTCACCGTCACCAGGGCGGGCGCGGCTTTGGACCGGCTCTTGACGATCTCCCAGGCCGCGGCGCCGGGCTTCCAGGATCGTTGCCGCGGGTCCACTGTGGGCAGCTCGTTGGTGGTGGAGACGCAATCCCTGTCGATCGCGCCAAGCGGAAGGCGCGGGCCAGTGGAGACGAAGCGTAGAAGCGGGGCGCCCGAGGCGAAGGAAACCTCGATGCGCCAGGCGGCCGCCGGAGTGGCGTCGCGCCACAGGAAGGTGGGCGGCGCGAAGTCGGGCGGGAAGAGAGCGCCTTCGGCCGGGTAGTCGATCGTCAGGCCGCGTGTGCCTGCGACCGGCGCCGCCGAGAGAATCAGCGTGAGGGCAAGGACCGTGCCGCGGGTCACTGCTCTCATTGTACGGCCGGGGAACGGTCCGCAGGATCGCGCGCGGCGGGCTCGGCCTGTCCGGCTGATGTGTCCGTTGATCCGAGCGACGAGGTGCTGGTGAAGTGGCGGCGCGACGGGAAAGAGGTGGAAGGCAAGACCGTCCTGGCGACCCTTCACTGAGCGGCGCGCGCCGAACCCGGCGCACCGCGCCACGGGTCTATTTCAGTCGTCGATCAGCCCCTCACCAGGAAGCCGGAATGGACCTCGTCTGGCGAGCGGGCGGCGGCGGCCGCCCGACGGCAAAACCGCAAGGGGCTGCGATGTTCATCTATTAGAATCAATCACTTGCATGAAATTCAGAAACACCCTTTCGGTTTTGCCCCGCTGCCCGCGCTCGATCCGCAGCTTGACAACGCCCGCGTTCGCGTCCCCGCGGCAGGCCGGCGGCGCCCCTCCACGCTGGCTCGGTTCGGGGACGTTTTCAGATCGGTGAACCGGCACTGTGCGTCCCGCCGCGGACCGGTCAGGTGCGTAACTGCCGTCCCGACCGCGACGGCCTACCTGTGCTCAGCGGCCTTGCCTTGGGCGAGCCGGTCCAGTTCGCGTTTCAACGGGCCCACGGATTTCGCAAAGATCATCTTGTAGGCAGCGCAGAAGTAATCCAGGTCACCGAATTGCCGGTGGCGGTCATGGCGGTGTTTCGGACACCCGCCGTGACAGATCGACTGATACTCGCAAGCCTGGCAGGCCGGGTGCGGAATCGCCTTGTTGGCGGCGAACTGGCGCCTTCGTTGCCGCCGGGCGAGCTCCGTCCACGAGTCGAGATTGACGTTACCCAGCCTCCAGCCCTGCTCTACGAAAAAATCGCACGGGTAGACGTCCCCGTTGTACTCCACCACTGCGTAGCTGTCGCAGCTTTCGTGCATTGTGCAGGTGCCCGGCCGCTGCCCGGCCAGCGCTTCCGCGATGTTTTCGAAATAGCGGATATGCACTCGCCGCCGGTCGGGCCACCATAGGTCAAAGCTGTCGCAGAGGAATCGGCCATACTCCTCCGGCGTGATCGCGTATGGCATCGGCTCGCCGGGCGCGTTGAACTCCGCCAGCGGAATGTACTGGATGTGGTCGATTCCCAGGGAACGGTAGAGCCGGTACAACTCCCGTGGCTTCTCCACGTTGGCGCGGCTCAGTACGCACAGGACGTTGAACTCGACTCCGTTCTTCTTGAGACATTCGACGGCGTTCATGACTGCCCGCCAGGTGCCACGCCCCTGCCGGTCGATGCGGTACCGGTCGTGCATCTCCTCGGGGCCGTCCATCGAGATGCCGACCAGCCAGGAATACTCCTTGAACAGACGGCACCACGCGTCGTTGATCAGCAGCCCGTTGGTTTGTATGGAATTGGACACCGCTTGCCCGTCGCGCCCGTAGTACTTCTGAAACTCGACCAGTTTCTCGAAGAACGGTAGCGCGGCCAGCGTCGGTTCTCCGCCCTGGAAGGCGAAGATGCTGTTGGGATACGAGTAGAACAGATACGTATCCACCAGCCGCTCCAGAGTGTCCAGACTCATCCGGCGGCCCGGCAGCGCCTGGTAGGGATCGGCCTCGCGATCGAGATAGAAGCAATACGAACAATCGACGTTGCAGACCGCTGACGCCGGCTTGATGAGCAGCGATTGGATTCTGGGAGTGGATCCCGCGCTGGCCGCGATGATCGGGAACGTGCTCACTCCGCCGCCCCTCCCGCGCTGGCATCCCGCTTCGGCATGGCGGTGGATGTCATGGAATCCACTAAGTTAGCCTCCTGCCAGGCTTGCCTGCAACCACTGCCGGTATTCGCTCCCATCTGCACGCTCAGTCTCACGCTGCGACAATCCCTGATTGCGTGAATGCGCGTGCGGTTCGGAAATGCAATGGATGTACAATCAGCACAAGACCGGCCGGGGCTGGCCCTGGCCGTGTCGCGGTGCGCGGGGAACCGCACTCCGGCGGCTCCGCGGAGAGGTTCTTACATGACACGACGCGATTTTCTGGCCTGCGCGGGCGCGGCAGCCGGCTCGCATTTGCTCGCTGCGCCGGCCCGCACCCCCAACATCGTCTTCCTGCTCTGCGATGACCTTGGCTATGGCGATCTTGGCGTTTATGGCTCGAAGATCCGGACTCCGAATTTCGATCGCCTCGCCTCCGAAGGAGTTCGCTTCACTAACTTCTCCTCCGCTGACCCGGTCTGCTCGCCCTCCCGCGCGGCCATGCTGACCGGACGTTATCCGACGCGCGTGGGCGTTCCATTCGTTCTCATGCCGCAGGACCCCGGCGGACTGAACCTGGATGAGACGACGCTGGCGGACATTCTCAAAGCTCGCGGTTACAGGACGACATGCATTGGAAAATGGCATCTGGGACGCCCCGTGCCGTATCTGCCCACGAGCCGCGGCTTCGACGAGTACTTCGGCATCCCTTACAGCAACGACATGGACCCCACGGTGCTGATGCACAACACCGATGTAGTCGAGCAGACGGTCGATCTCTCGACGCTGACCCAGCGCTATACCGAGCGGGCCCTGAAGTTCATCAATGACTCCAAGGGATCACCGTTCTTCCTCTACTTCCCGCAAACATTCCCACACATCCCGCTGGCGGCTTCCGGGCGGTTCCGTGGCAAATCGTCCGAGGGCCTCTATGGCGACGTGGTGGAAGAAATCGACTGGGGCCTCGGCGAGCTCATGCAGGCGCTGAAGCAGAACGGCCTGGAACAGGACACCCTGGTCATGTGCTCGAGCGACAACGGCCCCTGGTACCAGGGCAGCCCCGGCAAGCTGCGCGGGCGCAAGAACACGACTTACGAGGGCGGTGTGCGCGAGCCGTTTATCGCCCGCTGGAGCGGCCAGATCCCGCCGGGACGCGTTTGCGACGGCCTGGCTTCCATGATGGACGTCTTCCCCACGGTCGCCCGGCTGTGCAGTGCGGCGCTGCCGTCCAAGCCGCTGGATGGCATCGACATCTGGCCTCTCCTCCACGGGGACAGCCTGTCTATCGAACGGCCGCCGCTGCTGTACTTCGACAAGTGGGACTTGCAGTGCGCGCGCTGGATGAACTGGAAGCTGCACATCGCGCGCCACAACACCGCCGCCTACGCGCCGGCGCCGCCCGGCGGGCGTTTCAGTTATCTGTTGCCCAAGCCGGAGTTGTACAACCTGGCCACCGACCCGGATGAAAGTTACGACGTCGCGCCGGAAAACCCGCGGATCGTGGCTCAGATCCAGGCCCGGATCGCCGAGATGATCAAGGGCTTCCCGGAGCCGGTGCGGAAGGCCTACGCCGAAGCGCAGGCCCGCAAGGTGAACCCGGCGACACCGGCTGGTTCCTACCCGCAGCCGCTGGCGCCGTAAGCAGTACGCTGAAGTCGGTCCCCCGCCGCGGCCGCGTGCCGCGGCTTGATGGATCGGCAACGGGCCCACTCCGCCAATTCTGTCGCCCAACGATTCTACGGGTACGGAAAGATCGCCGGTTCGATGGTCGAGCGGACTCCGCTCGCCTCCAGAATCCATTCCGCGAGCCGCTGGCGAAGCCTGCCGGAAACCTCGGCACAGTGCTGGTTGCCCGCCAGGTTCACGTGCTGGTGGGGATCGGCGTAGAGATCGTACAGCATGTACTCCACGTAGCGGTCGCTCGCCGGAACCGGCTTCCAGTCCGCCCCCTTCGGAACGCCCGCGGCATAGGTGTACTGAGGGGTTCGCAGGCCGCGGGCGGTCATGAACTCGCTCATCTCGAAGTACGATTCGTTCCGCCAGCCCTCCGTGCGCCGGTCAAGCAGCGGCAGGAAACCGCGCCCTTGCATGGACTCGGGTGTCGCAATGCCCGCCGCAGCCAGTAAAGACGGAGCCAGGTCCACCTGGCTCACCAGCTCGGGTATCTCGATGGACCGGTTGAATCCGGGTCCCTCGATCACCAGCGGAATATGTATGGAGCTCTCGTGCGGGCTGCGCTTGTACTCGGTGTTGCGCGTCTTGAAGTGGCAGCCATGGTCGCTGACGAAGACGAAGATCGTGTTCTTGTCGAGCCCTGCCTCGACCAGGGTTTTGCGGATCCCGCCCACCGCCTCGTCGATTTTCGCGACGCAGCCGAAGTAGTCCGACAACTGGCTGGGCCAGGAGCCGGGCAGAGGTCGCAAATCATGCGGCACGAACGGATTGTTGTAACGCCCCGCGAACTCCCTCGGGGGCACATACGAATCGATGTCATTCTGGTGATGGACTTCGAGGTAGGAAAGCCCCAGCAGGAAGGGGGACTTCGCCGATCGGAGGAAACGCTGGGCCAGGCCGGTCATGAAGTCCGTGCGGTAAACGCCGGAGAAATGGATGGGCTTCCCATCGTTGTCGTAGAGATCGCCCTCATAGGCATGCGACGTGAATTCGAGGATGTTGGAAGCCTGCCAAAGGTCCAGAAACCCGCCGCGATGCTCTGGGCTGACAGGCCCCCTCGCTTCGCCCTGGCCCGGATTTCCGTTGTCCCCGGCCAGATGCCACTTTCCGATGTAGTTCGTCGAATACCCAGCCGGCCGTAGCGTCGTGGCGAGGGTAGTCGCGCTCGTGTTCAAGCCGATGCCGTTGCGCCAGACGCCGTGCCGGCTCGGGTACTGGCCCGTGAAAATGCTGGCTCGGGCCGGGGCGCAGACCGGTTGATTCGAAAACGCATTCCGGAACAGGACGCCACGGCCGGCCATCGCGTCGATGTTCGGAGTCAGGTTCATCGGGTTGAGCCCCATCCTCCCGATGCAGTCCCAGCGGAATTGATCGGAGATGAGAAGGATGATGTTCGGGCGCCCGGTCTGGGCCCCGGTCTGCGCCGCCCCGGCGGCCAAAGGCGCGAGTGCGGCAGGAGCGGCTTGGAGCCATGATCTTCGAGTGACCCCCGCTGCTTGGTTGATTAGCTTGCTCACGTCGGCACCTCAGAACAAAAACTCCAAACCATGCTACATCTACAGCATCGCAGTGGAAATCCGAATCCGGAAGCGCGGGAGGCACCGCGGGACGGCATCCGCATATGCCGGTTGCAGCGGATCCAGCAGATGAAACGGCGCCGGGGGCCGGGTTGTGATGGAGCAGTCAGGCGCCGGCGCGAGGGGTGAATGGCGCGCCACGGCGGGCCCGACCCGTGGCTTCACTTTTGCCTTTGGCGGCGCAATCCAACCGCTGATCCACCGGGCCGCGCATCGCGAATTCACCGTGAAAGCACCGCATTTCACCGTGTTTTTACCGTGAAAACAGCGTTTTTTGCGCGCACCGTGCTTCACGGTGGATGTGTGGCAAATAAAGGACTTATTGAAATTTCACCGTGCGTTTTGCCGTACATTAACATGCGTCACCGTGCGTCACGGTGGATCTGGTGCAATGATTGGACTTACGAACATTAAATGCGCACATTAACACGGTTCACCGTGCGTCACGGTGAATCTGTGGCAAACAAAGGACTTGCGCACATTAACGTGTCACATTAACATGGTTCACCGTGCGCCACGGTGGATCTGTTGCAAACAAAGGGGTTAGAAACATTAACACACGCATTTTTGCGTTTTCACCGTGTAACTACGGTGTTCTAAAGGACTTATCGGGAATCCACTGCATTTCGTCCGGCGCGGTGTCGGGGCGGTGTTTTGAAGGTGCGGCGGAGCCGCCGCGGGCGGCGCGAAGGGTGGGAGTCGGGGTGAGCGAACCGGCTTTTCCAGAGGGACAATCACTGCCCTTCGGGGTGCCTCTTTTTGTACTCCTCGAGCGCCCGCTTCGATTCGTCGAGCCGCCCGAGCCGGCGATACAGGAGGCCCAGCGTGTACAGGGGTTCGGCCAGGTTGGGATCCAATTCGGCGGCTGATTTGAGCTGCGCGATGGCGTCCTCGTCGTGGCCCAGCTTTTCGAGGACACGGCCCAGATAGTAGTGCGCCTGGGCGAAGCGCGGATTGTAGCCGAGCGATTCGCGGAGGCTCTTTTCCGCTTCCGGGAACAACTGCATGCGGAACAACAGGCAACCGAAGTTATGCGGAGGCCAGGCCGAAGGGGCCGGCAATTTGCGATTCAGCTCCACCGCTTTTTCGAAAGCCTGTTGTGCGCCGGTCTGGTCGCCGAGCATGTCGAGCGAGAGCCCGAGATTGTCCCAGGCCCGCTCGGACTTGGGATCGAGAAGGATCACGCGCCGCATTTTCTCGACCGCCGCTTCATAGCGGCGCTCATAGTACTCGATGCGGGCGAGCCAGTACAGATAAAGCGGCTGCGTGGGGTGGAGCTGATTCAGGCGCGTGAGGTGGGTAGTGGCGTCCTTGCTCCGGCCGAGGGTCGCCAGCGCCATGGCGAGGGTAAAGCGGTCGCGGTCGTCCAGCGGGCGAATGGCATCGGAGCGCTCAAACGCATTGACCGCGAGTTCCAGGCGGTTCCCGAGGAACTCGATTGCGCCGAGCAGCGCCAGAAGGGTCGCCGATTGCTGGGGGTTCATCCCGGGCGGAACGGCGAGGGCGTTCTCGAGCGCGGCGTAGTCGTGCCGGGAGAACATCTGCAGGACGGCCTGGCGCTGGGCATCGGGGAGGGGAGCGCCGCGAATTCTGCTCACCAGGCCCTCTTCGGCGCTGGCGCGCCACGCGCCCAAGCCGAGCAGCAACAACCCGATCCAAAAGGCGCGGCAAGACATCAGTAGGGTTTGACCTCAATGCCCCGGAGCATCAATTGCGATTCCTTGCTGCGGCGCTCGTCCAGCGTGCGCAAGCGGGTGGTCAGCGCCGCGGCGCGCGGGTCGTGGGTGCGGTGGTAGAGCGTCAGCTGGAGGTTGTTGGCCTGGAAGTCGTCGGGCGCGAGCTTGAGGGCCTGGTCGAGCGCCGCCTGCGCGTCGGCTTCGCGGCCCTGCTCCAGGCGCACCCGCGCCAGTTCGGTGTAGGCCTGGGCGAAGGACGGGTAGGCGCGGATGCTGCGCTCCAGCAGCGCCGCGGCCTCGTCCGTCTTCTGGTCCATCCGCGCCATACGGCCCAGGTAGTACGCCGCGCCGGTCTCCGCCCCGGGCTCATCCAGGACGCCGCGCAGCAGCTTGGCGGCCTCCTCGAACTCGTTCGTCTGGAAGTAGGCCACGCCCAGCGCGAAGCGCCCGCGCACGTCGCCGGGCCGCGCCTGGAGGTACCTCTGGAAACAGTCGACGGCCGCCGTGGGGTTCTGGAAGTGCAAGTTGACCAGGCCCAGCGCGTAGCGGTAGTCCACGTTTTCCGGCGCCAGCGCCACGGCCTTTTCGAGCGACTCGCGCGCCGCCATCGGCAGGTTCAGTTCTTCCACGATCAGGCCGAACAGGAAGTGCACCCGCGCGTCCTTCGGCGCCAGGTCGCGCGCGTGGCCGAGGTAGCCCACGGCGCCTTCGAGGTCGTGCTGCTTGTAGGCGACGCGCGCCAGCTCGAACAGGTGATCCGTGCTGCGCGGCTCTTCGGCGGCCAGCGCCTCGAGCGCAGCCCGGGCGTCGGCCCAGCGCTCCATCGATTCGTAGGCCGTCACCAGGCGGCGGCGCTCGTCGATCGTCGCTTCGCCGCGCTTAGCCAGGCCCTCGACGAAGATCGCCAGCACGGGCCCGGCCGCCGGCGTCTCCAGGCGCGGCAGCAGCCAGCGCACGTCGGCTGCCGAATACTCACGGGAGTCGGCCGCTCGCCGCGCGGCCTGGAGCGCCTCCTCATACCGGCCGAGGGCCACGAGGTCGGCGCAGTACAGGACCTGCGCCTGCGGGCGGGCCAGCTCCTCCGCGGGCAGCATGTCGAGCTCGCGCATCGACTCCTGGTACCGCTTGCCACGCTCATCCAGCGCCGCCATCGAGAAACGCGCCTCCGCGTCCGACGGCTCCAACGCCAGGACGCGGCGCCAGGCGTTGGCAGCGCAATCGGCGGCATCGGGCAGCGACTGGCAGGCGCGGCCCAGGTTCTGCCAGGCGCTGAACAGGTGCGGATCGAGCCGCACCGCCTGCTCGAAGTCCTTGCGCGCCCGCGCCAAGTCATTCTGATTGGCGTAGATGGCGCCGCGCGCGTTGAGCAGATCGGGATTATGCGGCTCGGCGGCCAGCGCTTTGGAAGCGACGGCCAGCGCCGCGGCGTACTCGCGCTGCTCGAGCAGGCTCGCGATGCGGGCCAGCGCCTGCGACGAAGGGGTCTGGGAGAAAACGGCTCCGGCAAAGAGAAAGGCCAGGACACTCGCGTGCCCTGGCCTCAAACCTGTCTGCAAGTTGATACCTCTCACCGCAAGCCGCCCACGAGCTACAGTGTAGCCCGTGGACGGCCGGGCGAAAAATCAGAACGTGACGCGGCCGACGAGCTGAATGTTGCGCGGCTGCGACACCGTTCCATTCCACATCCCGAACGAGGAGCTGGAGGGATCGTTGTTGAACGGGATGCAATCGCCCCAGGCCTGTCCGTCGCAGGTGAAGTAGTGGTTGTTGAAGATATTGAACATCTCGGCGTGGATCTCCATGTGGACCTTTTCCTTGATCGAGAAGGTCTTCAGGATCGAGAGGTTCACATCGCGGTAGGGCGACATGCGGTAGTTGCTGACGCGCGGGCCGGTGCCAAGGTAGAAGCCGTTGAAGTTGGACACCGATTCAAACGCCGACGCGTTGAACAGCGGCTTGTTCACGTCTACCGAGCCCCACGATTGGGCAAAGGGGTTGCTGGTGATGGCCGGAATGCACGCGGCCACGAACTGGCCGGGCACGCCGCACACCGATGAGTTCCAGAAGTACATCGGCATGCCGGAGGTCATCTTCATGCTGGTGGACAGCTGCCAGCCGCCGACCAGGTAGTTCAGCGGACCGCTTACGTTCGCCCAGCGCTTGCCCTTGCCGATCGGCAGGTCGTAGACCGCCAGCACGCCGAAGGTGTGCGTGATGTCGTCGGGCGAAAGCGACCAGTTGCGGCTGCCCTGGTAGGGGTTGATCGCGAACATGGCGCCGTAACCGGCGGAGCCGGACTGCGTCGAGGAGGCGGCGTCGGTCATCAGCCGGGACCAGGTGTAGTTGATGCCGGCGTAGAGGCCGCCCGAGAACTGCCGCTCGAATTTCAACTGCATCGAGTTGTATTGCGACCGGCCGCGATTCTCGTTGATGCCGAACATCGAGCCACAGAACTGCGGGTACGCCACCAGCGCCTGTGCCACGGTCGGCTTGCAGCTGCCGACGCTGTCGAGGGTGTCGACCCAGTTCGCGTAAGGCACATTGACGCCGTACAGCGAGGTCTGGCCGGGCTGGAAGATCGCGTTCAGCTCGCTGCCCATCGAGAGCAAGCTGGGGTTCAGCACGTTCAGCGGCTGCAGAGCCGACGGCAGGTGGACGCCCGTGCTGCCGACGTAGGAGGCGCCGACGAGGTTGTTGCCGATCCTGCGCTCGGCGCTGACGTTGTACTGCATCATGTAGGACAGGTGGTTGGCATCGGTTGGGCGATACTGCGGCCCGCCGGTGCCGTTGTCGGCCGTGGCGGTGATATTGGAATCCTTGCTGTAAGCCGGGAAGCCCTGGTCCATGTAGAACGCCGGGACGTACCCGTTGATCGAGCTGCCGAAGCCGATCTTCGGATTGAAGCCGTCCAGGTTATAGCCGCCGTTCCACCCGGGGTAGAAGGCCTGGGTGTAGAACATGCCATAGCCGGCGCGGACGACGGTCTTCGAGTCGACCTGGTAGGCGAAACCGAGGCGCGGCGCAAACCCGCCTTTCCAGAGCTTCTCGGGATAGGGCACGCCGGCGCTGGCCGAGCCCCACTTGCTGCCCGCATACGCGAGCGAGCCCGGCAGCCCGCCGGCCCCGGGATTGGGCGCGAAGCTGAAGAACGCCAGCTGGTTGCCGGTTTCCGACGAGGGTGTGTACAGGTCCCAGCGCAGGCCGTAATTGACCGTCAGCTTCTTGGTCAGCTTCCAGGTGTCGCCGACGAAGATCGCGAGCCCCTGCTGCAATACGCCCCAGTAGGCCACATTATAGACATTCAAGCTGCCGGAGTCGGCCGCGCCCAGATCGAAGCTGGCGTAAGGATTGCCGCTGTTCACGCCGGGCAGGCCGGTCTCATACTGCCCAAAACTGAGGCCGCCGGACTGGCCGCCGTTCTGATGGTACACCTCCTGCATGTGCCGGTACTCGAAGCCCCCTTTGATCGTGTGGGCGCCGTGCACCCAGGTGATCAGCTCGTTGCCGACCACCGAGGGCCGGGTCGTCTTATTGAGCCCGCCGGGGCCGGCGTTATTGCCGAAACTCTGGAAGTTGTTGACGCCGTTGCCGCCGAAGCTGGCCGACGGAGAGGCGTTGTAGGCCACGGCATTGGGGATCTGCGGGAGCTTGGTGGGGTCTTGGCCGGGCATCGAGCCATAGCCTTCGTTCCGGTTCAGGTAGCCGATGGCGAAGTGGCTCAGCAGGGTGGGAGTGAAGATGTGGTCCCAGTTGAAGCGGTTGACCCAGGCGTCCTCGGGGATGGCGGGGCTATATGTGCAGAGCATGACCGGCAGGACGCAGGCCGCGGGAGGACTGGTCTTCTGCCGCCAGATAGTCAGGTAGAAGTGGTCGTGCTCGGCCCAGTAGTGGTCCAGCTTGAACATGAAGTGGTTCACGTTGCCCAGAATGCTGTCGGGTATGGGCGGCGCCAGGTAGTTGTTGATCGAGCCGGAATAGGTGGGCTGCGGCAGGTACGACATCCACTGCGTTGCCAGCGGGCTGATCTCCGACGCGGGGATCTTGTTGCCGGCGAACGGAGTCTTCGAGACCACACCTCCGTTGATCACGACCGATTTCGGATCGTAGATCGGCGTGCTCCAGTCGGAGAAGTCACCGGTCCGGTCCTGAACCGACGGAATCGTGTCGAGCGCTCTGGTCGCGCCGCCCAGGCTCCTCAGCATCTCCGCGTCGAAGAAGAAGTAGGTCTTGTGCTTGGAGCCCCAGATGAAGGGCAGGAAGGGCAGCTTCACCGGCCCGCCGATGAAACCGCCGTACTCATTTTCGTTGTCCTTGGGGCGCTCATCGCCGGGCTGCCGCTTATTGGTGAACTGCAGGGCGTTCAGACTTTTGTTGCGGAAGTATTCGAAGCCGCCGCCGTGGAACTGGTCCGTTCCACTGCGCGTGGTGACAATCAGCTCGCCGCCGGTGGTGAGGCCGTATTCCGGCTCGTAGCTCGAGGTGAGAATGCGGACCTCGCTGACCATGTCGGGCGTCGTCGGGAAGTCGAAGAACGACACCATGCCGCTCTGGGACATCAATCCTTCTGCCATGCTGACGCCGTCCATGATCGCCTCGTCGCCCATTCTCAACCCGCCGTTGATGCGCGAGTTGAAGGCCTGTGGGCTGGTTCCGGTGTTGACGCCGGGTAGGAAGGAGATGAACTGCACCGCGTTACGCGGGGTGCCGGCTGCCACCAGCAAGGGCAGCTGGTTGATGACGCTGGGCGCGACGCTCTCCTGTTTGACGCCGTTGTCCAGGTTGAGTTGCGCGACGTCGGTCGTATGTGTCGGGGCTCAAGTTGGGGAACGAATAACGTCCCGAGTTATCGGTTTCGACAACAAACGGCAAGGCACGCGTTGTAGACGTGATCTTGACGGATGCCTTTGGAATAAAAGCGCCTGAGGGATCCGTTACCTGGCCGGAAAGGCTCGCATTCATACTTTGCGAGTAAGCCATGGCCATGCAGAGGATAACCCCTAGGAAACACTGTAGGATGCGCTGTCCTGACATGTGCCCTCCCAAACCAATTTGACCAGAGACGATAAGGCTCCAGTTGCGGCGATCCTAACACGGGTGCTGATGTCTGTCAACGAGTGAACCTGTCATTCCGACAATGCAGATTGACAATGTAGATTTGTCCCAGGGCCGCCTCGCTGGCCCGATTGGGCGATTCGCCACATCTTCGCATCTTCCGGACGCAAATCGGCCTGATCCGACTTGCGGATGCGCTTAATGCTATTTTTGCAGTAACAGTGCTCAAGGGTGCGATCCTGAAGATTGAGGTTCGGAGCTCGCGGTCCAGGACAGGCCGGCCTCACTGCGAGCGTTTGAAGGCCTCGGATTTCTCGATGCCCACGCCCTCCCGAATCATCACCAGGCGGTCTGCCGGGACGGCCGCGTAACGCTCGCGCGCTCCGCTGGGCCACAGGATGTTCAGGTCGGCAGTCGGCGCGTCGCCCAATCCGAAATGCAGACGGCGATCGTTCACCGAGAGGTAGCCCGACTGCGCCACGACGGCCTGGGCCTGGCGCTTGCCGCCGTAGCTCGCGATCACCGTCGCTCCGATGGCGCTGCGGTTCGATTTGGTCCCTTTCAGGAATACCTTGAGCCAGTGACTGGACCCCGTGACGTCGTTCCGCAGCAGCGAGGGCGGCTCGTTGATGTTCATGATCAGGATGTCGACGTCGCCGTCGTTGTCGAAGTCGCCGAAGGCCACGCCGCGGCTGGCGTGCAACTCGCCGATCGCGGGCCCCGCCACGTCAAGCAACTGCTCGAATTCCACCTTACCCAGATTGCGAAAGAGCACTCGCGGGGTGCGGAACGGATGATCCGGGTAGGATTTCTCGACCTCCGGATAGACGCTTCCGGTCACCCAGAAGATGTCGGGCAAACCGTCGTTGTCGAAGTCCTGGATGCCCGCGCCCCAACTGACGTAGCGGGTTTCCACGCCCAGCCCGGCAGCGAGCGTCGCGTCCACGAAATTGGCCTTGCCGTCGTTCAGGTACAGTGCCGGCGTGTCTTCGGTGAAATGCGTCTTCAAGACGCCCAGCGTTCCGTTCAGTCCGAAGTCGCCGATGGCGAGCCCCATGCCGGCCTGCTCCAGGCCGTCGTCGTTCAAGGCGACGCCGCGCTCCAGGCCCTCTTCGGCGAAGGTTCCGTCGTGCTGGTTGTGGAAGAAGAGGCTGGGTGTCGAATCGCAGGCGACATAGATGTCCTGCCACCCGTCGGCATCGAAGTCGGCCGCCACGGAAGTGAGGCCATAAGCGAATCCGCCTTTGGAGATGCCGCTTTTCGAAGTCACTTCCGTGAAGGTGCCATCGCCGTTGTTGTGGTAGAGCGCGCAGCGCTCCGCCCGCAGGCCGCGCGGGCCGCAGTTCACGGCGATGCCTTTGTAATTGCAGCTCGGGTCCTTACCGGCCGCCGGAACCGTCTGGAAATCGAACAGCACGTAGTGCGAGACGAAGAGGTCGAGGTTGCCATCGCGGTCGTAATCCAACCAGGTGCATCCGGTGGAGAAGCGATTCCCGGCATGCCACAGACCGGCCTCTTTGGTGACGTCGGTGAAGGTGCCGTCTCCGTTGTTGCGATACAGAATGTTCTGGCCGTAGCAGGTGATGAAGATGTCGTCGAAACCGTCGTTGTTGTAGTCTCCGACGGTCACGCCGTAGGCCCAGCCCTGGCGGACGAGTCCGGCTTTCTCCGTCACGTCGGTGAACGTGCCGTCGCGATTGTTCTTGTAGAGGTGGTTCGACGCGCCGGCCACGGGGCCCTCTTTGCGCGTTCCCGAGAGCAGGAAGATGTCCAGCCATCCGTCGTTGTCGTAGTCCAGAAACGCCACGCCGCATCCCATGGCTTCCAGGATGTAGTCCATCCGGTCGGGCAGCCCGTAGATGACCGGCTTCAGCAGGCCGGCCTGCTTGGCCACGTCGGTGAATCGGGCGTGGAACGGCAAACCCGATGCTTTGGCCCGGGCAGTGGGGCGGACGCCGCGCGATGCCATCTGGCCGAACAGGTTCGCGCCCGTGAGGCCGAGCGTGGCGAGGATGCGTCTGCGAGTCATGCCGATATAGGAAAGAGTCTACAGGGCGCAAGGCGTCTGCGGCTATGCAGGCTTTCCGCCAACCCGGGTTTCGGCTCCCGCCGCCGCTCCAGTTCATCACAATCCATCACTATTCACCACTTTTCGACGAAAACGCCGTCTCCGCCCGCCGTTGACGCGCTTTCGCCGTGCTGAGAAGGGCCGGGAATATCCACCGAACTCCTTGAAAACAATGGATTACATTCTCTCAGCCACCCCCGGTCGCCGCGCCCGCCCCGGCCCGCATTTCATCACTTTTCTACACTTGCCCTGCGGCGCTGTAGAATGCCCCTTCCGGTCCTCCCCAGCCCCTCAAAAACGGCCCTTGACATCGGGTGTATGCTAAGGCAGGGAAAGGAGTTGGGCGGAATTGGCTTTGTTTCGCATTTTTTGTTTTTGCGCTCTTGGGCAGCCCCGCCGCGCGCGGAATCAGCCGTGAACGCCTTCGAGGTCTGCCTCTACGAACTCGCCTCGCTGCTCGAACGCGTCGGCGGCGTCGCCAGCCTGGCCGTGCTCGTCGTTCTCGCCGCTCTGACAGTGATCCTGCCCGTGCGCTTCGGCGCCAGCATGCTCAACTCGCTGCTGCTGCTCGTCTTCACCGCCATCGGCCCGTTGCTCGCCGGCAACTTCACCGCCCGCAGCTTCGCCGCCGATAAGGCCCGCGCGCACATCCTCAACGACGGCGACCCCGCCTTGGCCGTGGCCACCGGCAAAGTCCTGGCTGCCGCCCTGTGGGGTCTGTTCACCTGGGCGTTCCTGTTTTCGGTCCCGCTCATCGCCCTCAATACCATGAGCAGGCGCCTCATCCTGCCCTCCACCGCCACGCTGTTCGCGCTGGCCATATTCGCCCTTTCTTCGTCCTGGTTCGCCTCTACCCTCGGCTCGATCTTCGCCGCCGATGCCGCCAACCCTTCGCAGGCCCAGACCTTCGTCCGCGGCGTCATCCTTCTGCCGCTGCTGCTGCTGGCCTTCTCCTATAGCCTCGTCCCCATCGATCTGCGAGTGGCCATCGCCCGCCTGCTCGACTCCGGCCACCTGCCCCTCGCCCTCTTCGTCGCCTCCCCCGTCCTCATCGCCCTCGGCTTCCCCGCCCTGCGCAAGACCGCTGCGAAGATCGACGAACTGCGCCACCCGCTCTCCATCCTGGAGTGAGCGCGCCCCGGCAACTTGAGCCCGGCGCCGCCGGGCCATCATCGCTTGCGCCGCTCTTCGATACAATGCCATCGTGCGCACCCTTGCTCTGCTCTCCCTCGTCTCTCTGACCCTCGCCGCCCAGCCTGTCCGCCAGGCGCCCGGACGCAATCTCTGGATCCTCGATACCGGCTCGTCTTCCTATGTCCTCGGCGTCAACGCCCGCGGCGCGCTCGTG
>JBEKHU010000023.1:0-12348 GCA_050012115.1 Bryobacteraceae bacterium
CGCCGCCTGCGGGCCCGTCGCGTCCGTCTCCGCCATCGCCAGGCCCAGCGCCGAGGCGGGCAGCACCACGGTGTCGCAGAAGGCCGCGCGCCCGGTCCCGGCGTGGTCCGTCGAGACTCCAAACTCCACGCCCGCCACTTCCGCCACATCCGGCGGAGCCATGCGCCGCCGTACCAGCACCGCCATTTCGTTCTGCGTCTTTACGTGCTCCTCGCCCGCCCGCAGTTGCGCTAAGCGCTCGGCGGCCCCGTCCAGCACGTCCATCATGCGGCCCACTTCCGCCGCCACCTCGACCGTGAATCCGCGCTGCGCGTCGTTGAACGGCTCGTTCCTGAGCCGCCCTCCGATCAAAAAGAATCCCGCCAGTTTCGAGTTGCGCCAGAACGCCACGCCCGCCTCGGCGCCCATGGCCTCCAGTCGCTTCTGCTCGGCCTGCCGATCGTACGTGCTCGCGCCGAGCAGGGCGTGCGCCCACCGCGCCGGTGCGCCCGTCCGCGGGTCGACGTACTCCACGAACGGCGCCCTCTGGTTTGGACAGAATGCCATTGCCGCCAATCCGCGCGCCGGGAAGACTTCCGCCTGCGCCGGCTTGGGGGGCATGGAAGCGGCCAGTTCGAAGTTGTGCTTCTTCAACAGGTAGACGTGCACCCGCGTGGCGTGCAGCTCTTCCATGATCGTCTGCGCCGCGTAAGCCATCACCTCTTCCCGCAGGAAAAGGTGCCGCATATGCGCCGCTACCGCCTCGGCGTTCAGCCGCCAGAACGACTCTTCCTGGGCCGCGCGCACGGCCCGCTCGCCGGTGCGTCCCAGCCACAATGCGCACGCCACCGTCATCCCGAACGCCGCCGCCGCGCCCAGTCCCATCTGGAGCTCCTGCTGCCCCGGCGGCATCATCAGCCACACCACCGCCGCGCTGGCGATGCCCAGCGTCAGCGCCGGAATCCAGCGCAGTGAAAGCGGCATGCCGCCGGCCTCGTCGCCCGCTTCGGGCCGCCAGCGCGCCCACACCGTCGCCGTGGCCACCAGCGCGGCGATCAGCGCCACGGCCGCTCCGATCCACGGCGCTGCCGGCGCCAGCCATTGCCAATTGCCCCAGTCCACCATGGCTTTGCCCCTACGGGATCCGTGCGAACACCAGGAAATACTGGTAGGGCAGGAAGTCGTACTCTTCCACCCGCTGGAATCCCGCCTGCTTGAACTCCTCCACCATTGTCTCGCGAGCGATCTTCATTTCGGGCCCCGGTCCCACGGGCAACGGCCGTTTGTGAAAGTCGATCACGACCACCCGGCCCCCGTTCCGGAGCGCCCTCCTGACTCTTTCAAGATACGCGGAGCGGTTCTCGATGTGGTGCATAACGTCACAGAAGAAGATGATATCCGAAGCGCCATCCGCGAGCTTCGGATCGTCGGGCAGGGAGAGTACGGTTTTGAGATTCGCGGGAGCGTCTTTCTTGCAGAACTCCAGCAGCTTCGCGTCGATGTCCACCGCGTAGACCTGCGCGGCGTGCCGCGCGAAACGGCGCGCGAAATAGCACGTGCCCGCGCCTATGTCGGCGATGGTCTCCGTGCCCTTCAGGTGCAGCGCTTCCAGCACCTCGTGTGGCTTCTGCCAGGCGTCTCTCGCGGGGTCTTCCAGTGCGCGGGCGTACTCGTCGGCCGATTGCGGCGGATGGTGCTGGTGCGCCGTCTGTGCCGGGGCCGCGAACACCCAGGACGCTGCACACAAAACCACGCTGACTGGCGTCCGTTTCATACAGGCAGGCAGGAATCTGTTTCGATCAAGTATACATCACAATGTTTCGCCAGCCCTCGAAAAATCCGCCTCGCGCAGCGTGCTCCGGAAACGGCTGTAGAACCAGTAGATCGCCAGCCCGATCAGCAGCCACACGAAGAACCGCAGCCACGTCAGCAGCGGCAGGCCCATCATCAGCACCAGGCAGCAGCCGATCGAGATCAGCGGGAACAGCGGCACGAACGGCACGCGGAACGCGCGCCGCCTCTCGGGCTGGCTCTTCCTCAGGACGATTACGCCCGCCGACACCAGAATGAAAGCGAACAGCGTGCCGATGTTGGACAGCTCGGCGAACGTCGCGATGTCCCAGATGCCCGCTGGAATGCCCACGAACAGGCCCGCGATCCACGTGCTGATGTGCGGCGTCTGGTACGTCTTGTGGACCGTCGAGAACATCTTCGGCAGCAGCCCGTCGCGTGACATCGCGAACCACACCCGCGCTTGGCCGTACTGGTACACCAGCAGCGACGACATCATCCCCATCAGCGCCCCGGCCGTCACGATCAGCCGCAACCGGTTGAAGCCCAGCACTCTCAGCGCGTCGGCCACCGGCGAATCGCTGCCCAGCGTGTCGTAGCGCACGATGCCCGTCAGCACCAGCGACACCGCGCCGTACAGAATCGTGCACACGATCAGCGTCGAAATGATCCCGATCGGCAGGTCGCGCTGCGGGTTCCGGCACTCCTCGGCCGCCGTCGACACCGAGTCGAATCCGATGTAGGTGAAGAATACGATCGACGCGCCCGTCAGCACCCCCGAGAACCCGTTGGGCGCGAAGGGATGCCAGTTGCCCGGCTTGATCGCGCTCGCCGCCCCGAAGCAGAAGATCAGAATCGCGGCCATCTTGATCAGCACCATCGTCGTGTTCACTTCGGCGCTTTCCTTGACGCCCCGCACCAGGATCACCGTCACCAGCATCGTGATCACCAGCGCCGGCACGTTGAACCACCCCCCGGGCTGCCCCGGCGCCGGCAACGGCGGGAACGCAAATTGAGGCGGCAGATGGAATCCGAACAGGTTCTGGAGCAAGTCCTGGATGTAGGCCGAGAACCCGACCGCCACGCTCATGTTCGAAACCGCGTATTCCAGAATCAGGTCCCAGCCGATGATCCAGGCGAAAATCTCGCCCAGAATCGCGTACGAGTACGTGTAGGCGCTGCCCGCGATCGGGATCATCGACGACAGCTCGGCGTAGCACAGCCCGGCGAACAGGCAGGCGATCGCCACCAGCACGAACGACAGCGTGATCGCCGGGCCGGCCCCCGGCCGCCCCATTTGCGATCCTGCGTGCGAGCCGAACAGCACCACGTCCAGCACCGTCGCGTTGAGCAGCGACTGCAGCTTCTCGACCTTGCCCGCCGCCGCCGTGCCGGTCAGCGTGAAAATCCCCGAGCCGATCACCGCGCCGATCCCCAGCGCCGTCAGGCTCCATGGTCCCAGGGTCCTCTTCAGGCGGTGGCCCTCTTCGTTCGACGCCGCGATCAGCGCGTCGATGCTCTTCGTGCGGAACAGTTGATTCAACGGCGTCTCCCTGCCACAGCGTCTAAATGCAATGGACAAAGCGGCGCCGCGCGCTGCCGCAGGGTTCGGCCGCGCCGCTTTGTCTTACAAGACTAACAGGGTCTCGGGTGTCGCTTTGGCCGCCGCGCGCGAACGCAACTCTGCTTTGCGCACGGCGTGCCGCTGGTTCTTTTTTCGACGCGCGGCCGCCCGCGCCGCCGCCGCCAATACGCGCCCGCCTAGCGCTTGCGCTGGCCCTTGGCCATCACTTTGACTTTCTTCTTCATCGAGCCGCGGGCCACGCCCGACGCCCGTTTCGTGGCCGCCGGAGCCTTCGCCCGCGCCTTGCGCTTCAGTTCTTTCCGCTCTTTGCGGTCGGTTACTTTCTTGGTGTCCATTGTTCTAGTCCAGTACCTTCAAACTCGCATACCTGGCCACCAGCTTCTTCAGCCCGTGGCCGGAAAAACTCACCGTAATCTTGGCGTCCTCGCCCTCGCCCTCCTTGCGGAGAACGAGTCCCTGGCCATACTTCGGATGCGACACCGTCGCGCCCGCGCGGATCGCCCCGCCGCGTTTCCCCGGCGCTGCCGGCTTCGGCCCGGCCGCGGAATTCACCGCGAAACTCGCGCTTCTTGCCGTCAATTCACCGTGTTTTGCCGGTGAATTCGCTGCTTTTGCCGCCCCGGCCGCCGGTCCAACCTGTGGCTGCGGAGCCGGCCCGGAAACTCGGGCTCCGCCCGGATGACTGGTTTCCACTGCCCGCACGGGCGTCGCCGGCCGCGGCAGATTCGTCTGGATTCCGCGTTCCGCGAAGAACTGCGAGATGTGATCCAGCGAGTTGTATGTCTTTCCAGTATAAGTGTTGCGGCGCGCCGCTTCGCGCACCATCTGCTGCTCGCCGGAGAGCTCCACCTGGTACGGGTCCGCCGGGCGTCCGCTCAGGATCTCCGTCAGGTGCGTTGGGATCTCTTTCAGAAACCGCGACGGTGTGCACGGCTCGGACGGGCTGCCGCCGTACCTGCGCCGGTATCGCGCGTGGCTCACGTACAGCCGCTTGCGGGCCCGCGTCATGGCCACGTAGCACAGCCGCCGCTCTTCCTCGAGTTGCTCCTCGTTGTCCCGCGAGCGGCTGTGCGGAAACAGCCCTTCTTCGACGCCCGCGATGAACACCACCGGGAACTCCAGCCCTTTGGCGTTGTGCATGGTCAGCAGGCTGACCGGCGCCGTTTCGTCCACCTGGTCGGCGTCGGAGACCAGCGCCGCGTGGTCCAGGAATTCCTCCATCGACTCCCCGCGCGCCGCCGCGTCGGCCGCCGCCGACACCAGTTCCTGCAGGTTCCCGAGCTTCGATTCGGCCTCCGGACTCGGGTCGGCCTGGAGCATCGCCCCATAGCCCGTTTCCTCCACGATCCGGCGCAGCGTCGCGTGCGGAGCCTGGCCTGGCAGCGCCTCCCGCAGTTGCTCGACCACACTTCGGAAGGCCCCCAGCGCGGCTCCCGCCCGCGCCCCGTACAGGTGCTCGTCGCAGCCCTGCGCGATCGCCTCCCACAGGCTGATGCGCCGCTCGCCCGCCAGCTTCTCCAACTGTTCGATACTCGTCTTGCCCAGGCCCCGCGCCGGCACGTTGAGGATCCGCAGCAGCGCCACGTTGTCGCGCGGATTCAGGAGCAGCTTCACATACGCCAGCGCGTCCTTGACCTCGGCCCGCTGGTAGAAGCTGAAGCCCCCCACCACCTTGTATTTGCGCCCGTAGCGCCGCAGCGCCTCTTCGATCTGCCGCGACTGGGAATTGGTGCGGTACAGCACCGCCACGTGCGATTGCGGCTCGCTTCGCAGCAGCTTGTCGATCGTCTCGGCGATGAACAGCGCTTCCTGTTCGCCGTCGTCGGCCTCGAACACGCCGATCGGCGTCCCCGCCCCGGCCTCGGTCCACAGCCATTTGCCCTTGCGCGCCGTATTGTTCGCCACCACCGCGCCCGCCGCGTCCAGAATCGTTTTGGTCGAGCGGTAGTTCTGCTCCAGCCGGATCACCCGCGCTCCCGGGAAATCCTGCTCGAAGTCCAGAATGTTGCGGATGTCGGCCCCGCGCCAGCCGTAAATCGACTGGTCTTCGTCGCCCACCACCGCCACGTTCGAATGCCGTGTCGCCAGCAGCCGCAGCAGCTCATACTGCGTCCGGTTGGTGTCCTGGTACTCGTCCACCATCAGAAACCGGAAGCGCCGGCCGTACCATTCGCGCGTCGCCTCGTCCTGCCTCAGCAGCCGCACGCCTTCCAGCAGCAGGTCGTCGAAATCCAGCGCGTTGGCCTCCCGCAGGCCGTTTTCATACTCCTCGTACACCTTCGCCAGCCGTTCGGCCGGCGGGCTGTGGGCCTGCTCGTAAAAGTCCTGCGGCGTCTGCCGGAGGTTCTTCCCGTGGCTGATGATCGACAACGCCGCGCGCGGCTTCAGGAACTCGTCCCCGATCCCCAGTTTCTTGTACACGCGCTTCAGCACCGCCACCTGGTCGTCGTCGTCGTAGATCTGGAAATTGCGCGTGAACCCCGGCCGGAACGGCTGCAGCGCATCGCCGTCGCGCCGCAGCAGGCGGACTGAGAAGCTGTGGAACGTGCTGATCACCGGCGTTTCCATGGCCGACTCCCAGCCCAGCAGCCGCATCACCCGGTCCCGCATCTCGCCCGCCGCTTTGTTGGTGAATGTGACCGCCAGGATGGCCCCGCCCGGCACCCCCCGCGCCTGGATCAGGTGGCAGATGCGGTGGGTGATGACGCGCGTCTTGCCGCTCCCCGCGCCGGCCAGAATCAGCAGCGGGCCTTCGAAATGCTCGGCCGCTTCGCGCTGGTTTGGGTTGAGGCCGGCCAGAAAGTCCATGTCGTGGGAGGGAAACAAGCCAGTGTACCACGCCCGTTTCCCCGCCTGTGAACCGGCGCCCACCGTAATCCATTGATGTAAAAAGCCTTGTTTTCCTGTCGCGAGCCGAACGATAGCTTTCGCAATCTGTTGTAACCTGTCAGTGAGCAGGCGTCGCCTATGCATTTGTAGGGATGAGTGTAAGGCGGCGCTGTTCCATGAACCAGGATGTTGGTGGACATAGAGACCGTCGAGCGCGCCCGGGATGGCGATTCTGCGGCCTTCACCGCGTTGGTGAATGCCTACCGCCGGCGCGTCCTGGGCACCATCTCCCGTTTGATTGGCCGGCCGGACGACGTCGAGGACGTCGCCCAGGAAGTCTTTATGCGGCTCTATGACTCGTTGGGGCAGTTGCGCCACCCGCAGATCTTCGAACCCTGGCTGTACCGTCTCACGACCAACGCCTCGCTCGATTACCTGCGCAAGCGCAAACGCCGCCCCGAGTCCCGCATGTCCGATCTGAGCGAGCAGCAGGTTATGGCTGCCGACGCGCGCGTGGGCGCCGAATCGGACCGCGACAACCGGGAACAGAAGCGCGTGCGCGAGTTCATGAACGAATTGCTCGGCCAGGTTTCCGAGCAGGACCGGCTCCTGCTGATCCTCAAGGAAGTCGAGGGACTCTCCTTGAAAGAGCTCGAATCGGTTTACGATGTCAACGAGAACGCGCTGAAGGTCCGGCTCTTCCGGGCCCGCCAGAGGGTTCTTAAAGCGTTTGCGGCACTGCGGGAGCCAGCTCCCATTAGAAAGGGCGCCGTATGAGTGAACAATTCGACGCGCTTGAGCAACGCCAGTTGGACGCCCGGCTGGACGAGTGGTTCTCGGCCTACCGGGACGCCTGTCCCGAACCCGAGCCCTCGGCCGACTTCATGCCGCGCCTGTGGGCGCGCATTGAGGGCCGGCGGGAGTTCCAGGCCGCGGCCGCCTGGCGCCGCTGGACCGAGGCCTTCCTGAGCCTGGCCGCCGCCGCGAGTCTGTTTTTCGTCCTGTTACAGGTCGTGCCGCAGTCCACGCCCGTCTACTACCATTCCACCTACCTCGACCAGTTGAGCGAGGACGAGGGGCCCGAGCACATGCTCTTGCAGGACGTCGCATTTGTGGGTGCCCAGCCGCCGTTGCCGCCGAACCCGGCCATTGAGGTGAACGGACGATGAAGCCGGCCGGCTGGCGCATTGCGCTCTACTTCACGCTGGTCTTTGTCGCCGGTCTCGTCGTCGGTGTGCTCGCGAACCGCTATGTATTCCATGCGCGTTCCAGAGCGGAGGGCGCCCCCCACAAGTCCGCCGAGAGCTTCCGCCAGTCGATGGTCGAGGATCTGACCAAACGTCTGAATCTCGATTCACAACAGGTCGCCCAGTTGCAGCAGGTCCTCGACGACTCGCGCAAGGAGTTCCAGGAGTTCCGCGAGCGCCACAAGGACGAAATGAAGGCCATCTCCGACCGCCAGCACGCCCGCATCACCGCCCTGCTGCGCCCCGATCAGCGCCTCATCTATGAGCAGATTCAGGCCGAGCGCCAGACGCGCATGCAACACGACGAGCATAAGAAGTAGGTAGCGGCGGCCGCGTTTCTTCTGAAAAACAACCGCGCTGCGGGAGTGGCGGCAGGCTCGCCGCCGCGTTGTGGCCCAGCTTGAAATGCCCGGCCTGCGTAGGCGGCGCGAATCCGTGGCATCATGGGGACGCAATGCAGAACTACTACCACATGGCCGTGGGATTGACCCTGGGCGCCGGCGCGGGCGCTGCGCTCGGAGTGGCGCTGCACAACATCCCCGTCTGCCTCGCCATCGGAGTGGCCCTTGGCATAGTCTACGGGCTGGTGATGAGCAGACGGAGCCGAAACTCAAATTGATCCGCTACCCGCGGTGCCGTGCCGGCTCGGGCGCACGCCCGCGCCCGGTCAAGTGCGAAAGGGTCTTTCGGCTCTTGTCTGTAAACGCTTGATTCTTATAGCAAAGAACCGAAAGGGTTGCGGTTTTCCAGTCCAGGGCCCGATTAGCCACGTTTGGCCAGTGAGCGCCCCGGTTTGAAGTGGCAACCCGCTGGCTGGGCGCAGCTCAGGCCGTTGCCGTAACGGAGTGGACCGAAATCGGGTCGGCTGCGACGTGCTGCCGGGCCTACTTGGCGGGCGCGGTCTCGGCGCGCTTGCGCTTCACCTCGGCCGACTTGGCCAGCTTTTTCACGAAGCGGTCGACGCGGCCTTCGGTATCGACCAGCTTTTGCCGGCCGGTGTAGAAGGGGTGGCAACTGGAGCAGATTTCAACGCGCAGGTCGCCCTTGTGCGTGGAACGGGTCTGGAAGGTATTCCCGCACGCGCAGGTGACCTTTACAACGTTGTAGGCGGGGTGGATGCCGGCTTTCATCGGTAAGTCCTTTTTCTTTTTAATTTAACATACGCGCCGTTTCGGGCGCGCGCCTGGCCTCTCCGGCGCTTCCCCGGCGGCGCCTCGGCGGCCTCCCCGCCGCCTCCGGCCTCAGGCCCGGGCGGCTTTGGCGGCCGCGTGCAGACGCGCCTCGAGGAAGATCAGCAGCACCAGCAGCAGCACCATGATCGAGCCGGCGAGCGGCAGCGCCATCACCACCCCGATGCCGAACCAGTAGGCGTACAGCCCGATCGAGGCCGGCGCCAGCAGCCCGCCGGTCAGGGCGATCGAGAAAATACCGTAGGAAAAGCCGGGCCGGAAGTGCGGAAAGCGGTCTCCGATCCGCTCGAACGCCAGCGGCAGCACCGCCGAGAACGCCGCGCCGCACAGCAGCACCCCCGTCACCGCGCCGAAAGAGTTGTTGGTGAAGGCCAGTATCAGGCTTCCGAACATGCCCATCAGCACCGAGCCGAACAGCATCCGCCCGTGCCCGACGCTCCCCAGCAACATCTGCGCCAGGATCCGGCCCGCCAGCAGCGCCGCAAAGTACAGCGCCAGCAGAAGGATGGAGTTCGCCGGGCTGATGCCGATCTTCTGCGTCAGAAACAGCGCCAGCCAGCCGCCAATGGCGCCCTCGTTCCCGAATTGGAAAAACAACAGCAGCGCCAGCAGGATGGCGGCCGGAGAACGGAACTCGCCCGCGGTTTCGGCCCAGTCCGTCTTCAACTTCAGGGGCTGGTCCGGGATCCTGGTGCGAATGTACAGCAGGCAGCCCGCCGCCGGCAGCAGCAGCAATAGAATCGCCATCGCCGGAATCGTGTAGCTGAAATAGCTGCCGCCGATCGCCAGCGCGCACGCCAGGCCTCCCGTGCCATAGAACATGCCGCCCACGTTGACCGTCGCCGCCGGCCGGCGCTCATACGCCCCTATCGTGCACGCAAAGATGGCCGTGTTCATCAATCCGGCCGCCGAGCCAATCAGCAACAGCCCGCCCACCCGCCAGGCCCAGTGCGCATCCGGCGAAAACACCCCCATCACCAGCAGCCCCCCCACCGCCAGCCAGCAGGAGGCGGCCATGGAGACCGCGCCGCCCTGCGCGCGCAATAGCGCCGGCGCCCACAGCCGGGCCCCGAGCAGCCCCGCCGTCTGCGTCAGAAAGTAAACGCCAATCAGCAGATACCGGGATTCGATGTGGTGCCGCCAGTACGGCAGAATGGCCCCTGGCAACGCCATCAGCAGCCCCGAAATCAGCAGTCCGGCCAGCGTCTTGGCGACGATGGCGGCGCCAAGCGCGGGCGGATCGGCAGGCGGATCCTGTAGATGCTCCAGCGCCGGCGGAATCTCCGGCAGGGGCTGCACTCTCGTATTCTACCCCCAGGGCAACGCTCCGCCCGCGCCACTCTCCCGAATTTCGGACCGCGACCGCGGAATCTCCCGATTCCGGAAGAACCTGCCCGGCATGGGCGTTTCTTTTCTTCGGATTAGCTATGGAAGTAAAACTGCACGGATACGCCTGGCAATTGCCGCACTCTCCTCCATGGTGGGAGTTGCATCCAGCCCTGCCGTCCTCCGGCCGGCAGGGCTTTTCTCTACCCGCACCGCGCTCGCGGCGCGGGCCCGCCCGCCCAGCGGGGTGCCTGGCGCCGCCGCGCCCGGAGTATATTCCGCTAGGCATATCTCATGGCGTCTTGGGAATGTAACAACAAAATCCTGCAATTTTGTTTTTTTGTTCTTGAATCTTGCTTTGCACGGATTTATGATCGTTTCAACGCTGAAGAAAGGAGGTGATCCAGAAGCTAATGAATATCGGTAGTAGATCCAAGTGCGAGGTGGCCGATAGCTGAGGTTCGCCGTTCCTGCCAGCTCAGGTCCCTATCAGTGGGGGCCGCAGTTCTTGTGGACCGGCCATTGAGCACGCGAGTTCAGAGCCGCAGACTGAACTCCTTGAGCTACCTGGAGAGCCCGCCGCCGGGGTCCGGCCGCGGGCTCCTTCCTTTTTTCAGACCCCCTCCATCGAGTCGCCGGCCGAGCCGGTACCGCGAATGCACCGTGCGGCGCTTCGCGTCTTCACCGTGAAAACACCGTATTTCACCGTGTTTTTACCGTGAAAACACCGGTTTTTTGTATTTCCGTGTAACTACGGTTTTCTAAAGGACTTAGCCGTATTGCGCTGCGCATGCGCGCACACCAGGCGCGTAAGTACCGTGATTTAAAGGACTTACGCTATTGTCACGGTGCGCCACGGTGGATCTGTGGCAAACAAAGGAGTTATTGAAATTTAAGGCGCATTTTGACGCACATTAACATGCGGCACCGTGCGTCACGGCGGATGTGTTGCAATGATTGGAGTTACGAACATTAAGGTGCCACATTAACACGCTGCACCGTGCGTCACGGTGGATGTGTGGCAATCAAAGGACTTAGCAACATTAACACGCGCATTTTTGCGCGCGCACCGTGCTTCACCGTGTATCTACGGTGTTCTAAAGGACTTATCGATAATTCACCGGCACGCTGAATTCACGGTGTTTTGCGCTCAAAACGCGCTGCCGCGCTATGCGCTGGGAGCGGCGGTTTCCTCGAGCACGGCGGCGATCCGGTCCGCATCGTTGGGCACCACCCGGGGCGCGTTTCCGAAGCGCGACTGGATCGCAACTCCTGACGGCGTAAGCAGTTGCCCGGTGTGGTAGCGGTAAATGTAGTCCGGGTCCTTCAGCACGTTGCCGGTCAGCACCGCCACCACGTCCGCGCCCGGCTTCACCGTGCCGGCCGCGGCGAGCTTCCGCAACCCCGCCAGAGTGGCCGCCGAAGCGGGTTCGCAGCCGATGCCGCAGCGACCGATAACTGCTTTGGCATCAGCGATTTCCTGCTCCGTCACCCGTTCCACCGTGCCGCCCGAGGCGGCGATTTCGTGCATCGCCTTGGGCCACGAAACCGGGTCGCCGATGCGGATCGCCGTGGCCAGCGTCTCGGGATTGGGGACGGCCCGGAACTCGTCCCGCGACGCTGAGTGGAAGTAGTCGTACAACGGCGCTGATCCGGCGGCCTGAATCACGGCCAGCCTAGGCAAACGGTCGATGAAGCCCAGCGCCAGCAGCTCGCGCAAGCCCTTGCCGAAGGCCGAGACATTGCCCAGGTTGCCGCCGGGAACGATGACCCAATCCGGCACGCGCCAGTCGCGCTGGTCGAGCATCTCGACCATGATCGTCTTCTGCCCTTCCAGGCGGAATGGATTCATCGAGTTCAGCAGATAGATGCCGGTCTTCTCGGCGAGCACGCGCACCAGCGCCAGTATCTGGTCGAAGTTGGCCTCCACCTGCAGGGTCAGGGCGCCGTATTCGAGCGCCTGGGCCAGCTTGCCGAAACTGATGTTGCCGTGCGGCAGGAAGATCACGGCCGTCATCCCGGCCACGGCGGCATAGGCGGCCATGGAGGCCGAGGTATTGCCGGTGGAGACGCAGGCCACCCGCCGCAGGCCGAGCCGCAGCCCCTGCGTGGCGCCGCAGGTCATCCCGTTGTCCTTAAACGAACCGGTCGGGTTGAAGCCCTGGTGCTTGAAGGTCAGCGCGTCCAGGCCGGCGTAGCGGGCGGCCTCCGGCGCGGGGAGCAGCGGTGTATTGCCTTCCCTCAGCGTGGCCACCGAATGCCGGTCCAGATCGAGGAACGGGATCAGCTCGCGGTAGCGCCAGACGCCGGACTGGTCGAGCGGCGCGTTCGACATGCGGCGCTCGCGCCAGGTGTCTTTCAGCGCGGCGGGGTCCAGGCGCAGGCCGGGGTATTCCACGGC
>JBEKHU010000024.1:0-12241 GCA_050012115.1 Bryobacteraceae bacterium
CGGAAACTCACGCCCTTGAACCCGCTCTCCACCTGCATCGCGCGCAGCTCGGCCGACGGTGTCTCCGCGGCGGACCTGACGCTGTAGCTGAGCCGCCGCGTCTGGTCCCGCGTCCGGATCCGGGCACACCAGGAGTCGTCGGCGTTGAGCACGGCCGCGCGCGGCGGCGCGCCCCCCGCCCCTTCGAACAGCAGCCGCTTGGCCTCGAAATAGGAATCCATCGTCCCGTGATAATCCAGGTGATCGCGCGTCAGGTTGGTGAATACCACGCTGTGGAACGACAGTCCGAACACGCGTTTCAGCGCCAGCGCGTGCGACGACACTTCGAAGTTGAAATGGCTCCCGCCCTTGTCGCGCGTCTCCGCCATCAGCCTCATCAGGTCCAGCGACTCCGGTGTCGTGTTGGCCCCCGGGCGCTCTTCGCCCGCCACATGGTACAGCACCGTGCCCGCCATGCCCGTCTTCGCGCCGCAGGCGCGCAGCATCGCGTCGATCAGGTACACCGTCGTCGTCTTGCCGTTCGTTCCCGTCACGCCGGTCAGCTTCAATGTCTCGTCGGGCCGGCCATAGAATGCGCGGCTCATCCGTGCCAGCGCCTCGCGCCCGTGGCGCACCTGGATCCACGGCGCTTCGACCTCTTCCGGCTGCGGCGATTCGCAAGCCACGCCCACGGCGCCTTTGGCCACTGCCTCGGCGGCGAACTGCCGCCCGTCGCTCTTCGCGCCGGGGAACGCGAAGAAGACGAAACCCGCCTCAACCCGGCGCGAATCGTACTCCAGTCCCCGCACGTCTATCTCCGCCGCGCCCTTCGCCAGCCCGGCGGCCAGTGGAACGCCTTCCAGCAGTTGGCCGAGTTTCATTGCGGCCTCGCGAATTCGACGCGGATTCTCTCCCCGGCCGCCAGAATCGTGCCCGGCTTGGGGCTCTGTTCCCGCGCCACGCCCGAGCCGACGATCTCCACGTCCATGCCCCGGGCCGCCGATTCACGCATCACGGCGATCATCGACTTCCCGCGCAGATCGGGGACGCGCGGACCTGCCACATACACCCGGCCCGCGCTCCGCACCAGTTCCAGCTCCGGCTGCTGCTCCACCGCTGTCTCTGAATCGGCGGCGCTGCGGCTCGGTGGCGCTTCCGGCGCTTCGTTCACTTCCTTCGCTGGCCGTGGGACGGAATGGATGTCGTTGTCCAGGTCGTCCTTGGGCACCTGCAGGACACGCAGCGCCGTCTCGGCGATCTTCTCGAAAACCGGCGCGGCGGCGATGCCGCCCTGCTGCGGGGTGTTGTTCAGCGTCACCACCACCACGATGCGCGGGTTATTCACCGGACCAAAGCCGATGAACGATGAATTGTGCCGGTTCACCCAGCCCTTGCCCGGGATGAACATTTGGGCCGAGCCCGTCTTGCCGCCGATCGTGTAGCCTGGCACGTGCGCCCGCCGCCCCGTGCCTTCCAGCACCACGCGCTCCATGATGCGCCGCATCGTGACCGCGGTCTCGGCCTTCACCGCGCGCGTCGGCTGGGGCAGGTTCCGCGGCAGCGCTTCCAGCGTTCCGTCCGCCCGCGGCCGCCCCTTCCTCAGCACCACGTGCGGCGGCACCAGCAGGCCGCCGTTGGCGATCACCGCCACCGCGCGCGCCAGTTGCACGGCCGTCGCTTCCACTTCGTGGCCGAACGCGATGTACTCGTGCGACGATGCCGACCAGCACGGCATCGGCCTGCCTTCGCTATTGGTCGCGCCGCACTCCAGCGGCCACAGGATGCCGCCCGTTTCCCCGGGCAGTTCGATGTGCGTCCTGTCGCCGATGCCGAACTTCTTCAGGTACTCGTACAACAGGCGCGGGCCGGAGGCGATCGAAATCTTCGCGATCCCGATGTTCGACGACTTGATCAGCACGTGCGCCGCGTCCAGCGTCCCGTAGCGGTGAACGTCGTGGATCGGTTTGCGCCCCGGGCGCGCGAATACGCCGTTTTCGCAGTACAGCGGCGTATCGGGCGTAAACCGCCTGCTCTCCAGCCCCATCGTCAGGGTGATCATTTTCATCACCGATCCGGGCTCGCACGGCGCCTGCACGGCCGTATTCAGCCGCGCCTCGACTTCATTCTGCGTGGGCTTTTCGTCCGACGGGTCGAAATTCGGGGAATTGGCCAGCGCCAGAATCTCGCCGTTCGTCGGGTCCATCACCACCACGCTGCCCTTCTCCGCGTGCGCCGCCGCGATCCCCTCCTCGAGCGCGCGCTCAGCCACGTGCTGGATCACGTTGTGGATCGTCAGCGTGACGTTCGCGCCCTGCTCGCCCGGGTCGCTCACAAAGGTGATGTAGGGGTCCTGCAGCGAGTCCGTCAGCACCCGCATCCGCCCGGGCCGTCCGTGCAGGTCGGCGTTCAGCTTCTGCTCAATGCCCGAATTGCCGTTCCCTTCCGCGTCGATGCTGCCCACCACATGCGCGCCGATGCGGCCGTTGGGATACTCCCGGCGCGCGTCCCGCAGGAACTCGACCGCCTTGAAGGGCAGGCGTCGCAGCCCCTCCTCCTCTTCCGGCGTGATATGGCGCTTCAGCAGCAGGAATCCCCGGCCTTGGCCTTTGCGGCTCCGCAGTTCCTCGATCTTCCCGCGCACCTCCTGCGCGTTGAGGCCCAGCGTGGCGGCGACGTTTCCGGCGAAGAACTCGGGCGAGGCTACTTTTTGAGGATTGATGGCTACCGATTCGGTTGGAATACTGACCGCGAACAGGTGGCCCGTGCGGTCGCTGATCTCTCCGCGCAGCACCGGGATCTCCAGCATGCGCTGCTGCTGCGACTCGACCGCCAGCTTCAGCTCCTTGTGCTGCACGATTTGCAGGACGCACAATCTGCCGGCGATGGCGATCGCCCACAGCAGGGCGATGCCGGCGACGATCCGCAGGCGCCGCTCATTCAGCCTCTCGACAGGGAATCGCATGCCGCGCCCCGGTTGCCTCCCTTAACTGTGCGCAGCAAAACGGTCAAAACCGCTACAAGTAGCGGTTCTGGCTCGTAAGTTGCAGATTCAACGATCATTCCTCATTCGACGGCCGCTACAAGTAGCGGTTTCCTTCCTCGTCGCGGACCCCTTCGTGCCGGCGCTGACACCTCAGTGGCGGAACTCCCGGAACCGGTCGCCAAGCCCGCTCCGGCCTTTTCCGCCGCCGGCGCCTAATGTGCCTCTGCCGCCGTTCCGCCCAATCTCGCGACGGTCTCCTTCGACGGCGGCGGGTAGATCACCTGCTCCGCCGTCGGCGGGACGAACCTCTTTCCGGCCCATTCTTCGACGTTCTTGGGATTCAGCAGGCGCGACTCCTGTGCCCTTAGCTCGAGCACCTGTGTCTGCAGCCGCTGGTGCTCCTCGCGCAGGTATTCCACGCGCCGGCTGGCCAGCAACCCATAGCACGACGGTCCCACCAGCGCGCTGATGATCAGGCTGCTCAGCAGCGCCGAGCCCGCCACCCAGATGTTGGCCATCCAGTCTTTCTTGTCCACCTCGCGCACCACATTCGTGTTGTCGATCGGCTTCACGTACAGATGTATGTCTTCGCGGGGCAGCGCCCGCAGACGGTAATCGGGTGGTTCCGGTCTTTGTTGCTGCTCTTCTTCCGGCCTGCCCGCTCCCAACCAGTCGTAAACTGCCGCCAGGCTTCTCATGGCGTCTCATCCTTCTCGCAATCGGAGTCCATCCCGTCGTTATCGGTTTCGCCCCGGCCCATTTCCAGCGCCCTCAGCACGGCGCTGCGCGCAGCGGGGTTGCGCCGGACCTCTCCCGAGCCCGGCCGTATCACGTGCTTCGTCAGAACTTTCGCCTCGCCCGCGCGCCCCAGCTCGCGGAAAGCGTTCTTCACCTTCCGGTCGTCCAGCGAGTGGAATGCGATCACCACCCATCGCCCGCCCGGCTTCAGGAATCCCGGCGCCAGCTTCAGCAGCGCCTCCAGTTCGCCCGGTTCGTCGTTGACCGCCATGCGCAGGGCCTGGAAAACTCGCGTTGCCGGATGCAACTTTCCGGTCCGCGGCACGGCCGAAGCCACAATGTCCGCCAGATGGCGGGTATCGCGGATCGGCCGCGCGCGTACCAGTGCTCTAGCTATCTTCTCTGCCAGTTTCCCCCTTTCTTCGCCATACTCGATGAAGAGCCTGGCGAGTTCCTTTTCGGTAGCCCGATTCACAATGTCCGCGGCGGTCCGCTCCGCCTGACGGTCCATTCGCATGTCCAGGGGACCCGCGTTCATCAGCGAAAACCCGCGTTCGTAGCTCGTTAATTGCAAGCGACTTACACCCAAATCTGCCAAAATCCCGTCGACCCGTTCCCAGCCCGCCCATCGCAGCGACTCAGCCAACTCTGAAAAGGCCGCATGCCGGAACCGGATCCGCTCATGCAAACCCGCTGTGTTCTCCCGCGCCCGCTCCAGCGACTCCGCATCGCGGTCCAGGGCCAGCACGCATCCTGTGTCCAGGCGCTCCGCGATGGCGCGTGTATGTCCCGCCAGCCCGCAGGTACAGTCCACGTATCTGCCCCCCGGCCGGATCGCCAGGTATTCGAGAGCTTCCGTGAGCAGGACTGGGACATGTTCCATTTCTCAATCGACGTCGAATCCCAACTCCGCCGCGCGCTCCAGGTCGGTCGGATTCGCAGCCACATTGGCCTGGAATTCCGCGTCGAACTGCTTCTGGAGGTACAGCGTGATAATGTCTTCGAAGAAGCGGAGCTGCACCTGTTTGTTCTCTAACTCCAACGCTTCCCGTAACTTCTGCGGCAGGGTTACGCGTCCCTGCGGATCCAGGTCCACATCCCCGCCAAACGCCTCGGCCGTGCGCGCGACTCGCTTTCTCAGCGCCGGCTCCCGCGCCAGTTTGTCCAGCTCACGCTCCCATGCGCCGTTCACGTAGATTCGGGCGACGTCTTTAACTTTCGTTGCAAATAGTGTCTGCTCAGGCAGTTGGCGGATGTATTCTGAAAAGCGTGAGGGCAGTTTCAGACGTCCGGTCGCATCCACGCGCGTGGCGTGATAGCCCCGCGGATTGCGGAGCGGGCGAGGAGCCGTATCTGGAGTAACGTCCGGCATTTTCGTCCGAAACGAACCAAAACGAGCCGATTTGACCCGTAGATCCTACATGGACTCTAGCTCATCGCATTTGTGCTTTCAAGCGGTTTCTTCTCGTTTTCGCCTTTTGTTTGCAATGAATTACGAACGGCCCAGCGAAATCTCCGCGGAATGCGCTTGCGCGCCGCTCCGGACGCGCGGCGCGGCGACGGTAAAACACCACAAAAACACCGTGAAATCACCGTGCACGGCGAAACACGGTGGATTTTAATAAGTCCTTTAGAACACCGTAGATACACGGTGAAGTACGGTGGAAATGCAAAAACTCACATGTTAATGTGAATAAGTCCTTTGATTGCCTCAGATCCACCGTGACGCACGGTGAAGCATGTTAATGTGGCACTTTAATGTGCGTAAGTCCTTATATTGCAACAGATCCACCGTGACGCACGGTGACGCGTGTTAATGTACGCCAAATTGCGCGCTAAAATGAGCTAAGTCCTTTGCTTGCCACAGATCCACCGTGAAGCACGGTGGCAATCGCGCAAGTCCTTTAGAACTAAATACTTACGCGCCTGATGTGCGCCCATTTGCCGCGCAATACGGCTAAGTCCTTTAGAAAACCGTAGTTACACGGAAACGCAAAAAGACGGTGTTTTCACGGTCAAAACACGGTGAAAACCGTGATTTTCACGGTGAATTTGAATTCGGCGCGCGGCGCTGTGCGCGTTTCACGGCACAAGCGGCAGCAGCGATTCGGCCGCCGGATCGTGGGTCCGGTAGCGCGCCAGGGCGGCGCGCCGGTGGCGCACGGCATAGCAGTAGACGCAGCCGTGCGGGCAGGTGTCGTAGTCGCCAATGTCGCGCGCCTCGTGGCAGGCACAGCCGGGCCGGGTGCCTTTTTGCGCCGCCGCGATGCGGAAGCCGCCGATCCGCTCGAGCCGCCGCGCATCGACACAACGGGCCTCCAGGGCGCCGGCGCAGACGAACTCGGGCTGCGTGCAGACGGTGAGCTGAAGCCCGTATTGCTTAGCGATTTGAGTCAATTCGGCGGCCAGGGCCAGCTTTTGCTCCGGCTCCGGATCGACCCATTGGAAGCCGTTACGCTGCGCCGCCGCGGCGAGATTGCGCTGCGTCTTGGCATACATTTGGGCAAACGAGATCACGACCTCATCGGTCGAGCCCCGCACCCGGGCGGCGAGGTCGCGGAAGTTCTCGAGGTGATACTCGGGCGGGGTCAGCGACGTGAAGAGGATGGGATCGTAGCGCCACACCGGGCAGGCCGGATGCACGCGGGCGGCGAGTTCGCCGATGTGCTCGATGGCGCGTTGGGGCTCGATGACCGCGGCTTCGATCGCCCGCGGATAGCCCGTCACGGTGTATTGCACGACGAACGGGCGGCCGAAGGCCGTCAACTCGTCGAGACGCCGCAGCAGGGGCCCGAAGTTGCGCGTCCAGAACACGAAGCCGTCCACCTGGGACGGGCGCAGATCCACGCGGCAGCTCTGGCCGGAGTAGGGATTGCGGACGGTGCAGAAACCGGCCTGGAGGCGCCGGAAGAACCATTCGCTGTAGAAAGCGGGAATGTCGGTGCGGCAACTGGCGGAAACGATCAAAGCGTTAGGCGCCGGATTGCGGCGCGGGACTCTCTTCCGGGATCGGTTCGCGGAAGGCCGCCGACAACTTGCGCCAGGTCTCGCCGAGATCCTCGGGCATGACGCGCGTCTCGCCGATGGTGCTCAGAAAATTGGCGTCGCCGGTCCAGCGCGGCAGCACGTGCATGTGCAGGTGGCCGGCGATGCCGGCCCCGGCGCACTGGCCGAGGTTCAAGCCCACGTTGAGCCCTTCCGGCCGGTAGACGCGCTTGAGGCAACGCACGGCCCGCCGGGCCAGCGCCAGCATCTCGACAGCCGTCTCTTCGGGCAGGTCCTCCAGGTTGGCGACGTGCGCGTAGGGCGCCACCATCAGGTGCCCGGTGGTGTAGGGGAATAGATTCAGCAGGACGAAGTTGAGCCGGCCGCGAAAGAGGATCAGGCCATCCTGGTCGTCTTCGCCGGGCTTGGCGCAGAAGACACACTCATCGGGCTTC
This sequence comes from Bryobacteraceae bacterium, assembly GCA_050012115.1. Lineage (GTDB taxonomy): Bacteria > Acidobacteriota > Terriglobia > Bryobacterales > Bryobacteraceae > CAIVVT01. The sequence goes on from JBEKHU010000024.1 coordinate 7,141, forward strand.
AGGTCGTTGGAAACGTACCTGTAGCGCCAGGGGCTCCACAAGCGGTCCATCGTGCCAGGACCGGCGTTCAGTCTCCGAGCAGGCTGGTCGGCTCGGAAGCCGGAGCGGCCGAATGCTCGTTGACCAGATCCTTCAATTCCTTGCTCGGCTTGAAATAGGGGACACGCTTGGCCGGCACATCGACTCGCGCGCCCGTCTTGGGATTGCGCCCGATGCGGGACTGGCGCTGCCGTGTCCGGAAGCTGCCGAAGCCGCGAATCTCGATCTTGTCGTCGGCCCGCAGAGCGTTGACGACGGAATCGAAGATCGCTTCAACGATGATCTCCGACTCTTTGCGCGTGAACTCAACGACACGCGAAACTTCTTCGATTAGGTCCGCTTTGGTCATGGGCAGTGGTTCCGTTCCTCTTCAAATGCTTAAATCAGGCCAGTTCTTCACTCGTGACTCTCTTCCGTGTGAGCCGCTTCTCCAATGCCGTGGCCGGCCTGTTCGGCCTGCCGCTGGTACTCTCCAAGGCGCTGCCTCTCCTGTTCCGCGGTGACGGTGGAAAGGGTCAGCCCGATGCGCTTCTCCACTTCATTCAGCTTGATGATCCTGAAACTCATCTCCACGCCGATCGGCAGCGGAGGAGTCTGTTCCCGCATCTCCGGCGGAATCTCAGAATTATGGCACAGCCCTTCGACACCGGGCAGCAACTCGACAAAGACGCCGAAGGTGGCAGCCCGGCTGGGCTTGCCCTTGACGATGTCGCCCGCCACATGCGAACGGAAGAAGGTCTCCCACGCGTCGGGCTGAAGCTGCTTGATGCCGAGGGACAAGCGCCGGTCCCTGGCATCAATCTGCAGGACCACGGCCTGTACGACCTGGCCCTTCTTGAGTATTTCCGATGGATGCTGGACGCGCCGGGTCCAGCTCAGATCGGAGACGTGCACCAGGCCGTCGATGCCCTCCTCAATTTCGATGAAGGCTCCGAAGTCGGTCAGTTTGCGGACGCGGCCTTCGACGACGCTGCCGACGGAGTAGCGTTGATCGACGGTGGTCCAGGGATCGGGCTCGAGCTGTTTGATGCCCAGCGAGATGCGCCGCTCGGAGGGCTTCACTTCCAGCACCACGCACTCGACGTTGTCTCCGACCTTGACCACTTTGGAGGGGTGCTTCATGCGCCGCGACCAGGTCATTTCGGAGATATGGATCAAGCCCTCGACGCCGGCCTCGAGTTCCATGAAAGCGCCGTAGTCCTTGATGCTGACCACGCGGCCGACGACTCGCATGCCGTTGCTGTAGCGGTCGTGAATCGTCTCCCAGGGGTCGGGAACGACCTGCTTCAGGCCGAGCGAAATGCGCTCCTTCTCCTGGTCGAACTTCAGCACCTTGACGGAGAGCTCCTGGCCGACCTGCAGCACGTCGGAAGGATGCGCCACACGGCCGTAGGAGATGTCGGAGACGTGCAGCAAACCGTCGATGCCGCCGAGGTCGATGAAGGCGCCGTACTCGGTGAGATTCTTGACCACGCCCTGGACCAGGTCGCCCTCGTGCAGGTGGCCGAGCAGCGTGGATTTGCGCGCGCCCTGATCTTCTTCCAACGCCGATTTGCGGGAGACGACGACGTTGTCGCGCCGCCGGTTCAGCTTGATGATTTTGACTTCGATGTCCTGGCCGATGAAGGAGTCGACGTTGTGGATCTGGCGGGTGTCGACCTGCGTGCTGGGCATGAAGGCGACGACGCCGACATCGACCGACAGGCCGCCCTTCACGCGGCCCAGTACGCGGCCCAGCACGCGCAGATTGGCGCGGTAGGCGTGTTCCAGCGTATCCCAGGCGCGCATGCTGGCCGCGCGTTCATGGGATAAGGCGATATAGCCGTCAATGGCCGGCGGATGCCGACGATCGATCAGCACGTCGATGGGGTCGCCGGGCTGAAAAGCCAGTTGACCTTCGGCGGTGGAGACCTGGGAGAGAGGGACGACTCCTTCGAGTTTCTGGCCGACATCCACAATCAGGCCCTGCGGCGCCACCTGCACCACGTGCCCTTGGATCAGCTCGCCTTCGGCAGGCAGTCCGACGTGGCTATAGTCGTCGAGGAGTTGTTCGTAACTCTCCTCGGCGCCCGACAGGTCGACCGGATGGTCGTCCTGGTTCGTATTCATCACAAGGTCTCCCAAGTACAACTCAAGCTACGGCTCACGGGCCGGCGAGGCTTTCCACAGGGAACCGGACACGCGGATCACCGGCGGCTTTCCGCCAGACCGGCCGAAAGGTGAGCAATCCGGGCCACTCCCCCCAACTTACAAGCCTCGCACCATCCCGACAAACCGTTGAAAGTGCGACACTTCAGAACTATAGCCGAGGCTCCGGGCCTTGTCAACCACAGTGCGGGCCAGCGCTCAGCGCGGCATATCGGAATGGCGCGCGGCGCAGACCCTGGATGCACTGCCCGGCCGCGGCCCACACATCGTCCAAAAAGACGCGCGTGAGGGGCGCCCAGGGGCCGGGTGGCGCGCTGTCTTGGGAGGGCCGGGCAAGGCCAATCCGTTCCACGCCAGCCCGACGCGCTTGGGCTCATCTGACTACAGATTAGTCAACTGAGTCCGTAAACTAATGATTCTAAATGGTAATTTGATCAGTGCTGACTACATAGGAGTCAGCCTGGTGGCGCGCCGTCCGAACATCTGGCCGGTTGAATCCTGCGCCGAACGCCGCGCGCAAGCGGCCTCCCCGCACCCTCAGACGGCGGCCGGTTCGGCCTGGCGCGCGGCGGGCCGGGCGAAGACGTAGGGCCCTTCCGGCAGGACGGCCACCCGGGCGGCGTCGGGGAGGATCGAGACGAGCGCGGCGACCGCCTGCGGCGCGCTGTCGAACGCCGGTCCCCACAGCGTGGCGCGGAACTCGGCGGGCAGGCCCGGGACGTGGAACAGGACAGGATGGCTTTGAAAAACCAGGGCCAGCTTTTCGAGCTGCCATTGATCGATTTCCACGGACGCGCGTTCAATCCTCTCCAGGAACGCGGCGGGGCTGGGCGATTCGAGGAGCAGGCGCGAGAATTCCGCCGCGCCGGCGCCTTCGGCGCATTCGGCGAGCAGCAGGATCGGGCCGCCCGGTTTCACGATGTGCGCGGCAGCGGTCACGCCCTTCACGGCCTGATAGAAGGTCAAGTCGAGCGGATAGCCGGCCGCGCTGGTGATGGCCGCGTCGAACAGGCCGGGAATTGAGGCCGTCGTGCGGTCCCTCACGAATTCAATACCCGCGGCGTGGGAGGCCCGCGGCTCTCCGGCGAAGACGCCGCAGATCCGGCGTCCGGGCGCGAGCGCGACGTCCAACGCAAAGTCGTGTTTGGCCAGGGCCGCGATTTCCAGCAGCTCGGCATGCAGCGGGTTGTGCTCGATGGAGCCTTCCCGGGCGTTGGGGTCGCGCATGAAGCGCGGGCTGTGCAGCGCGCGGATCGTTTCCTGGTAGGCCAGGCCCGGAGCGATCAGCTTGCGTCCGCCGGAGAAACCGGCCATCAGGTGCTGCTCGATGAAACCGAGCGTGATGCGCAGGCCGGCGTCGGTGAATCGGCGGTCGATCCAGACGGGCGTGCCGCGAGAGGTTGTGCCGAGGTGGCGGTGCTCCTCCTGGCGCCGCGCGAAGTGGTTCTCGACGCGGTATTGGCTGGAGACTTCCGGCCCCACGATGGCGGCGATTTCCTCGGGTGTGGCGGGACGGTGCAAGCCGGTGGCGATCAGGATGGTGATGTCCTGACGGGCGATGCCGGCGCGCTGGAGGCGCTCGAGCAACGGGGGCAGGGTCAGTTGATTCGGGGCCGGACGGGTGATGTCGCAGACCGAGATGGCGGCGCTTTCCCGCCCGCGCGCCAGCTCCTCGAGTGGGGGGCCGGCGACGGGGTGATCGAGGGCCTGCTCCGTGGCCGCGCGAGGGTCGTCCAGCGGGGTGGCCCAGCGGGGTTCCAGCAGGAGCCAGCGGGCGCTGGCGGGCGCCGGACCTTCCGGCAGCTCCAGACGGAGCCCGTGCCGGCCGAATGCCATCTCAACGTTCATGCCCCGAAACTAACACACCTGCCGGGAGGCGGGCCGGGGCGATCGCGGCCGGTGGCGGAGGCGTTTGGCGACCGAATTGCACATTTTTCAATGATTAAGTAAACCCAATCGGCCTTACGTGCGTTAAAAGAAGTAGGGACTTGGCCGATAAGCAGTCCGGGGAATTGACCCCGGCGGGCTGGCGAAAGGAGGCAGGACATGTTACTCGGAGGCGTTCTGACGGGGTTGCTGGTTCTCGGGCTTTTCTTTACGATGCTTTCATCGTCGCCCGGGCGGGACGAGACGACGGCCCAACACCTTCAAAAGGAAGGGAAAGGCACGTAACGGCGTACAATAGCCTGCATGCGCAGGCGTTCGGTTTTGGTGAGCCCGCAGGGCGGAGGTCCGCGCCTGCGGGTTCGCTGTTTTTACGGCCGCAACCGGCGGCCGGACGATCCCACATCCAGCATCGAAACGACAGCCGGCGGCGGGCGGGCCGTGGCGCGCGGGCAGGGGTTTGAGCGCGCTGCGGGCGAGCCAGACGCCCGCTCCCGCGTCAGGAACTTGTACGCCGCCTGGACACGGCGCCGTAGCCGATTTACACACGCCGCTGCCTTTCCGGGCGGTGGGGGAGACGGCCGGGGGACCGCCCTGAACTTTTTTGCCGGGCATCGAAGGAAGGGGCGGCGGTGACCGGGGCGGAACGGGAGCGGACGTTTTACGAACGTCAATACCGGCCGCTGCTGGCGGCGCCGCCCGAGGAGCAGCGCGTCGACCGGCAGGTGCTACTCGGCAATTGCGTAGATCCGGGGCATCCGTTCCACGAACGCGCGGAGCTGTACCGCGCCACGGTGCAGGCGCTGCTGGAGGAGCCGCTCGCCGGGCTGCGGGTGCTGGACTACGGCTGCGGGCCGGCCGATTTCGGGGTGTGGATGGCGACCGAGGGAGCGGAGGTGACCCTGCTCGACATTTCGCCCACGGCGATCGAACTGGGGATGTTGCGGGCGCGGGCCAGCGGCGTGGGCGAACGAGTGCGCGGGCTGGCAGCGGATGCGAGCCGGTTGCCGCAATTGGAGACGGCTTCCTT
>JBEKHU010000025.1:0-12179 GCA_050012115.1 Bryobacteraceae bacterium
TTCATGCAATTACAGGGATCCGACGGAAACCGGGCGCGACGGCGGAGACCATGGCATGCCGACTGCGATTCTCATGCCACTGCTGGAGTGCCGTCGTACTTTGGGCGTGGGTGATCACCTGGGCATCGTCGGGCAGGCATTTCCCAGCGCGCCATAGTCGGCGAAGCGGAGGTTCTGAACGACGTGCCAAGCCTCATCTAGTCGACCAGCCCTTTGCGGATAGCGAAGCGAACTAACTCGCCCGTCGAATGTAAGTTCAGCTTCTCCATGATGCGGCCGCGGTGGGCGTCGACGGTGTAGACGCTCAGTTTCAACAGGGTGGCGATGTCCTTGTTGGTCTTGCCCTCGGCGATCAACTGCAGCACCTCACGCTCGCGGGTGGTCAGCAGGTCGATGGGGTCGGAGACGTGCTGGCGGTAGTCGGTCAGGACCGCGTCGGCAACGCCGGGACTGAGGTAGCCTTCGCCGCGCGAGACCGCGCGCACGGCCGCGATCAGATCCTCGTCCACCGCGTCCTTCAACAAATAGCCGCGCGCGCCGGCGCGCAGGATTTCGCGGACGTAGACCGAATCCTTGTGCATGCTGAGGGCCAGCACGCGGGTGTGCGGGGTCGCTTCTTTTATGCGGCGCGTGGCCTCAATGCCGTTCAACTCGGGCATGGCGACGTCCATCACGACGACGTCCGGAGTCAACTTGGCCACCTCTTCCAGAGCCTCGCGGCCATTGGAAGCCTCGCCGACGATCTCCATGTCGGGCTGGGCCTCCAGAATGCGGCGGAATCCCTGGCGGACGACGCTGTGGTCGTCGGCCAGAACGATGCGGATTTTCTTCATGTTTCCTCGCGCTCCCGGTAGGGGAAACTCGCCTCCACGATCGTGCCTGCTCCGGGAGCGGACCCGATGGCCAGTGCTCCACCGGCGCTTCTGGCCCGCGCCCGCATCCCGACGATGCCCAGCCCGCGCGGCTGCTCAGGGCTCTGGCTGGCCGAGGCGGGGGGCAAAACCCCGCGCCCATTGTCCCGGATTTCCAGCCGCACATTCCCGTCGACGCGCTGGAGATGGATGCTCACCTGCGTCGCCTCGGCGTGGCGCGCGACGTTGGTCAGCGCCTCCTGGGCGATGCGGAACAGGTGCGTTTCGGTCTCGTCGGCCATGCGCGCCTCGAAGTCCGACTCAAACGTCACCTCCAGGCCCGTTCTCTGCTGGACGCGGTCGCAGAGCCAGCGCAGACTCGCCGCCAGGCCGAAATCGTCGAGGATCGTCGGCCGCAGCAACTGCGAGAGCTCGCGCACGTTGCGTATGGCCTCGTCGACGAGCTGGATGGAATCCTCAATCCTGGCCTTCCCTTCCCCGGAGGCCTGCGCCAGCGGCATCAGGTTGGCCTTCAACGCGCTCAGGGATTGCCCCAGTTCGTCATGCAATTCATGGGAGAAGCGGCGGGCGGTGGTCTCCTGCTTTTCCAACAGTTGCCAGGAGACGCGGCTGAGTTCGCCGGTCTGCCACTCCAACTGGCGGACGAGCGAGCCGGTGAGCCGCACCGTGACGAAGGCGAAGAGCAACGCCAGAATCAAGCCGCCGCCCAGCAGAACCGAGGATTCCTTCAGCAGGCTCCCGCTCAGGTCCTCGAGCTGCCGCTTCAGATCCTGGCTGCGCTTGGATTCCACCTCCACCAGCCGGTCCACCAGCGCCAGCACCTGCTGGTGCGTTTCGAGCAGCCGCCGGGAAGGGCCGGCGACGGGGCCCTCCTCGGCCAGCAGCTTGCGGGCCTCATCGGAAAAGCTGGAGGCTTCGGCGAAGAGCCGCTTCCAGAGGCCCTGGTCGGGCTCGTCAGAGGCCTCCTCGACGATCGCGGCGAGATCCTTGTCGGAATCGACCAGTTGTTTCAGCAACTGGTCGCGGTCCATTTCCTCGGGGCGGCGGGCAATGGTCGAGTAGATGGCGTTGATCGTGCGCTGCTCGCGCAGCACGGCGTTGAGCAGGTCGAAGGAGCGCACTTGTTCTTCGAGCAGATCCGTGGCCGTGGCGCGGATCGAGCCGATGTTGCGGACGCCCAGCAGGCCAGCGGCGAGCAGCAGCAGGATCACGAGCCCGAATCCGACCAGCAGGACCCGAACGATGAATGCGCCGGTAATGGCGCGCTCGGCGGTCGCGCTCCAGAGCCCGAGCTTCTTGCGTCTCCTCAGCCAGCTTCTGACAAACGGGTTCACGCCTGGCCCCCGCCTCTATGGTCGGCCAAGTTGGGTGCCAAGCGGTACCCCCCCCTCATACGGGATAGGCCGCCCAAAACGGGGGAGGCAGTAGCGATTCTGGGGCGGCGCTCAGCGCGCGTCGATGGAGATCCGGCCAATGCCGCCGTGCACTTCGACGCGGATGGTGGCCTGGCCCTTGCCCGCCGCGGCATTGCGCCAGTGGTCGCCATGCTTTTCCAGGCCCTGGACTTCGATCTCACCGATCCCGCCGCTGGCGCGGGCCTCGATCCCGGCTTCCGCCGGCAGACGCAGGACCGCTTCTCCGACCCCACCATGGACTTCCACGGAGTAGTCGTGCTTGGGCGGCTTGCCGCGCAGGTCAAGCTCGACTCGGCCCGCGCCGATGTGCACTTCCACCCCGCGCAGGTCGAGCTGGCCGAGATTCAGCCGGTTTTCTCCCGCGCCGCAGTGGAGGGAGAAATCCATCGGAATAGTCTCGTTGAGGTTTATCCGCCACTCGTTTTTCGTGCTTCCGAACGACGCCGTGCGGCCGCCTTGCTTGACGTGGAGGGTGCTGCGGAAACCGCTCTTTTCAAAATGGATCTGCGGCTTCCAGGAGGCGACGTTGTAAACGAATTCGGCCTCCATCAGCTCCTTTGCGCCGCCTTCGACCCTGAGTTCGCCGGCCCCGATTTCCAGCTCCACGCGGACGCGCTCGGAGCCCTGGGCCGTCGACAGGTCGACGGTCTGCGATTCGCGGATGGTCTCGCCAATGCCGGAGACCTCCCGATCGTCGGTGGCGATCCTAAGGTCCTTGCATCCGGCCAGCGCCAGCAGCAGCGCCACGGCAATCCCCGTCCCAACAAGCTTTGATGGCATCAGGATCCTCGCTCTTCTCTATCTAAGAACGCTTTCGCACCAACGGAAGTTCCAGGACGCGGCGCAGAAGTGAGCGTCCTCTGCCGGACGCGCGCAGCACACAATGCGTCAATTCTACTCCGATTGACACAGAGCTATGGCGACCAATCGGGCAACTTTGCCCGCTGGGCCAGCCGCGGCAAAAGGGTGTTTCCATTGAGTTCCGCCGGGGGAGCGATTAAGCGGCCTCGGGGTCGATCGCGGTGTCGGTGCCGCCCGAACTGAGGACGACGCTGCGGAAGACGCTGAACAAAGCCGGATCGCGCCAGCCCCGGTCGACCTCTTCCTGGAGCTGAGCGAGAGCGTATTCGGAACTGAAGGGGGCCTTGTAGGAGCGGCGGCTGGTGATGGCGTCGTAAATGTCGCCCAGTTGGACAATGCGAGCCAGCAACGAGATTTCCTCGCCGGCCAAGCCGTCAGGATAGCCGGATCCGTCCCAACGCTCGTGGTGGTGGCGGATAATCGGCAACACCGGCAGGAGGCTGCGCATCGGCCGGCAGATCGATTCGCCGACGATGGTGTGTTGCCGCATCAGCGCCCACTCGGCGCTGTCCAATGGGCCGCTCTTGCGCAGGATCGTGTCCGAGATCGCGATCTTCCCGATGTCGTGGAGAAACCCGCCCTGGCGTAACGCGGACAAGTCCTCGGCCGGCAAGCCCAAGGTAGCGCCGACCAGCACGCTGCGGTCCGCCAGGCGCTGGCAGTGGTCGCCGGTGTCGCTATCGCGCGAATCGACGATGCGGGCCAGAGCGAACAGGATGGACTCGGCCTCCTCCAGCGAGTCGATGACGTGCTTGGTGCGGAGCATGGCGCGGATTCTGGTCCTGAGCGCCATTGGCGAGACAGGCTTCACCAGGAATTCGTCGGCGCCCGATTCCAGGCCGGCGATCTCGCTTTCGATGGCGTGCACGCTGGTCACGACCAGGATCGGAATCAGGCGCGTCTGCTTGTCCGCCTTCAGCTTGCGGCACAGGTCCAGGCCCGACAAGTCGCGCAGAACGAGGTCCGTGATCAGCAGGTCGACCGACGTGTCGCGCAGGATCGCCAGGGCCCCCAAGGCGTCCGCCGCTTCCAGAATCCGGTAGTGGGCGACCTTCAAGACACCCCGGAAGAGCTGACGCCCGACCGGGTCACTGTCGACGATCAACAGGGTCGGCGGAGCGCCGGGCGGCTGTGCCTCTCGCGACGAAAACGCGGGCCAGGCCTGGAGCGGTCCAGGACTGCCGAGTCCAGTCATACTCTCTACATCGGCACCGGCCGGGAATTCTATTCCTTCTTTTGTATATAGGATGCTAATCTACAATCCATGCGTCTTCTCACCGGGATCCTTCTCATCTCTGCGTCGCTGATGCCGCTGAGCGGCGAGCCGATCTCCCAAGGGGACCGCGAGTACGCCTTGAGCGCGCTGCATGCGAGCAGGAAAATGTTCCTCGATTCGGTCGCCGGCCTTTCCGAAAGCCAATTGAACTTCAAGCCCGCCGCGGACAAGTGGTCGATCGCGGAGGTGGCCGAGCACATTGCCCTCTCCGAAGGGTTCATCTTCCAGGCGGTGCAGGGCGCGCTGCAGACACCCGCGCGGGAGAAGATGACCGATGCCCGCAAGCTGGATGAAAAAATCCTGGCCGCCGTCCCCGACCGGACCGTAAAGCGCACCGCGCCGGAGCCGCTACAGCCGCACCACCAGTACAAGTCTGTGGCCGAGGCAGTGGCCGCCTTCAAGTCGGCCCGCGACAGCCACATCGCCTACATCGGCGCGACCCAGGACCCGTTGCGCGAGCACTTCTCCAAGCACCCTGCCCTGGGCGAACTCGACGCCTATCAGTGGATCCTGCTCATGTCGGCGCACACGGAGCGCCACGTGAATCAGATCCTCGAGGTCAAGGCTTCGCCTGGTTTTCCGCAGCAGTAATCCGTCGCATTTTCGTCAACACGCTGTCCACGTAGTTCTGCGTTTCGGGGATGGGCGGGACTGCGCCGTAGAAATCCACCCGGGACGGCCCCGCGTTATAAGCCCCCAGAGCGAGCGGCAGGTCGCCGCCGTAACGGTCCAGAAGCAGCTTCAGGAATTGTCCTCCCCCCTGAAGGCTCTGCCAGGGGTCGAGCGGGTCCGCGACGCCGAATTGCGTCGCGGTCGCGGGCATCAACTGCATCAAGCCAAGCGCCCCGGCACGGCTGACCGCGCAAGGGTATAGAGCGGACTCCTGCCGGGCGACGGCCTCCAGGAGTCCCGCCGGCAGCCCATTCCGCTCCTCGTCCGACTTGAAGCGGCCTTTCGCTTCCTCCTCTTCGAGACTCCTGCAGGCTGGATCGCCGCTGCGCACAGCCCACGTATCGGCCTCCGGAGCGACAGTGACCCATGGCTCCTCGCGGCGCAGGCGTTCCGCCACCGCGCTTTGCCGGGACACGGCGGCCTGCTGCCGCTGTATCGACGGCCCGGGATCCTGCAGGGCCTGGCGCTGCTTTGCAGCCGCGGCCAACTGCCGCGTGAGGCTGTCCTGGGCCGCAACGCCCACCGCCGCAACTACGGCAAGGACGAATAGTCTCATTGCTCACACTATCGGCCAAACGCGGCGCAACTTTATAGCTTCCGCGGCCGAAATGGCCGGCTGATTCGCGAATCGAGCGCGGCGACTGCAAGACGACCGCAACACCAGCTCAGAGGCACGGCATCATAATGGGATCCAAGGATTTGTGTCCGCACTGTTCGACAACTTCGGCTGGGGGTGTAATCACGAGGCCCGCAAAGTCGCCTTACTTTTCGACTGGAGGAATGTGGGTGATTCTGAAGCGCGCAATTCTGGGATTGTGTTTCCTGAGTGCCGTTCTCCCGGCGATCGATCTCAGCGGCCGGGTTTCTTCCGCGAGCCGTCCACTGCCCGGAGCCGTGGTGACCGCACGTTCCGGCGAGGTGAGCCAAACGACATCCACCGGCGAGGACGGCACGTTTGCGCTGCAGTTGGCCGCGACTGGCCCCGTGCAGATCGAGGTGGCGCTGTTCGGGTTTCGTCCATTGAAACAGTCCGTCAGCGCCGAAGACGCAGTTAAACCTTTGAATCTGAATCTGGAATTGATCGCCCCCCGGCCCCAGAACCGCTCCGGGGCGGGAGCGCAGGCGCAGGAGTGGCAGCAGACGCTGAACAACCATGTGACCGAGGCTCTCAATACACCGATTGCGACGCCGGCGGCCGCCGCTCCCGAGAGCGCGGAATCGGCCGATTCCGTTCTCGTCCAGGGCAGTCTGCAGCAAGCGGCTCCGGATGTGACCGGCATGCCTGGCGGTCCTCCCGGATTCGGACCGGGCATGGGCGGTCAAGGGCCCGGCGGCGCACCCGGGTTTGGCGGCGCACCGAGCGGAGGAGGAGGCTTCGGTGGACCTGGCGGGGGTGGCGGAGGCGGGTTCGGCGGAGGTGGCGGCGGGGGTGGTTTTGGCGGACGCGGTGGAGGCGGCGGAGGCGGTTTCGGCGGTGGGGGCGGCGGCGGGCGGCCCGACTTCGCCAACATGTCTCCCGAGGAGCGCCAGAAGGCGATCGCGCAGATGCGCGCGAGCCGTGGCGGCGGCGGCCCGGCGGTCTTCGGCAACAATGCCACGAATCGCAGGCAGCAATACCGCGGCAGCGCGTTCTTCAGTTTCCGCGATTCCGCGATGGACGCCTCGTCGTTCGCCCTGAACGGCACTCCCGTCGCCAAGCCGCAATACGATAACTCGGGCTATGGAGCTTCCATCGGCGGACCACTGCCGTTGCCCGGCAGGCTGGCCGGTGGAAGTTTCTTCTTTATCAACTACACGGGCAACCGCGGAGCCAACGCATATTCCACTTTCGGCATCGTCCCGACCGAGGCTGAACGCAAGGGCGACTTCTCGTCCACGTTCGTCCCGGGCACGCAACAGCCCGTTTCGCTGTTCGACCCCACGACCAAGGCGCCCATTTCCGGCAACATCCTCCCGGCCGCGTCGATCAGCTCCATCGCCACCGGCCTGCTGCCGTTCATCCCTCTGCCGAACCAGCCCGGCGCCACGCAGAATTACCGCCTGCTGTCCACGACGCCCCAGGATACGGATGGGCTGAACACGCGCATCAACAAGTCCGTGCGAACCAACCGCTTCGACTTCTCGATCAACTACCAGCGCCGCTCCGGCTACACTCTGCAGCCGTTCGATTTCAAGGACCCCACTTCCGGCTACGGCATCAATGCGAGCGCCGGTTACAACCGGACCATCACGCCGCGCCTGGTGCTGAATTTCAGTTCGCGCTTCAACATGAATCGCAGCCAGACCACCCCCTACTTCGCCAACGGGACCGACATCGCCTCGCAGCTCGGCATCCAGGGCCTCTCGGAAACTCCGCTCAACTATGGCCCGCCGAATCTCAATTTCACGAACTTTACGGGGCTCAGCGATTCGAGTCCTTCGCTGCGGCGCGTCGAAACCTTCGTGGAGTCCGGCGGGCTGCGCTACACGCGCGGCAAGCACGCTTTCTACATGGGTTTCGATTACACGCGCAACGTCTGGGATCTGCTGCTCGAGCAGAATGCGCGCGGGACGCTGTTTTTCGGCGGTTCCGCGACGGCCGCCATCGGTTCCAACGGCTACGCCGTGCCCAATACGGGTTTCGACTTCGCCGACTTTCTGCTCGGCTCGGTGCAGCAGGCCACGCTGCGCTCCGGCGGCTACGACACGTATCCGCGTTCGAACGCGGTCGACGGCTATTTTCAGGACGAGTGGAGCGTGCGCAAAAACCTGACCATCAATGTCGGCGTGCGCTACGATTACGCTGCGCCGTTCACTGAGAAGTATGGGCACATGGCCAACCTCGACGTCGCCCCGGGCTTCACGGCCGTGGCGCCGGTCCTGGCCGGAGGGACGGGGCCCTACAGCGGCCAGTTCCCGGCCAGTCTGATCAACCCCGATTTCAACAAGTTCTCGCCGCGCGCCGGTATCGCCTACCGCCCGGGCTTCAAGCGCCGCACGGTCATCCGGTTGGGCTTCTCGCTGTTCTACGACAACACGATTTACAGCCGCATCCCCGGGTTGCTGACCGCGCAGCCGCCCTTCGCCGAAACCTCGACCTTCACCAGCGCCGCGAACAACGTTCTCACCCTGAGCGATCCCTTCACCGGTCCGGCGAATGTCACCATCAAGAACACGTACGCCGTGGATGAGAACATCCGGACTCCGTACGCGACCACGTGGAATCTGAGCATCGAGCACGAGCTGCCCGGTTCGCTGGTGAGCAGCGTGACCTACCTCGGCACGAAAGGCACCCATCTGCTGGACGGGATCTGGCCGAACGTTCTCACAACGGGCAGCGCGGGCGGCAGCCAGCTCATCAGCAACGCTTCGGGCTTCACCTACTACGAGACCGTGGGCAACTCGATTTTCAACGCCCTGCAAGTGCGGCTGAACCGCCGCCTGCGCAAAGGCCTGCAGTGGACGGCTTACTACCAGTGGTCGAAGTCGATCGACGACGCCACCGCCATCGGCGGCGCGGGCAGCCCGATCATCCAGAACCCCAACGACATCGCAGCCGACCGCGGGCTTTCCTCTTTCGACCGCCGGCACACCTTCACGTTCACGACCATGGCCGTGTCGCCGTTCGGTCCGCGCGGCCAGTATATGAAGCGCGGCGACACATTCGCGGCGAAACTGCTCAGCGACTGGAGCGCGACGGCGAACCTGACGTTGCAGACCGGCGCGCCGTTGACCGCCACGGTGCTCGGCACGTCGGCCGACAAGTCCGGCACGGGCGCCGTCGGTTCAACGCGCGCGGATGCGACCGGTCTGCCGATCGAGGCCGGCTCGGGGCCGTTCAATCTGCTGGCGTTTGCGGTTCCGCCGGCCGGCGAATACGGCACCGCGGGGCGCAATACGATCCCCGGTCCCGGTACCATCGGGCTCAACACCACGTTCGGGCGCACCATCCAATTCGGCGACTCCGCCCGCCGCAGCCTCGACATCCGGTTGTCGGCGAACAACGTTCTGAACCACGTGAACATCACGTCGTGGGGCGCGGTGGTCAACTCCGCCAACTATGGGTTGCCGATCGCCGCCGGTCCCATGAGAACCCTTTCCCTGGTCCTGCGAGTGAGGTTCTGATTCACCATGCGCCGCTTATTCTCATTGCTGATTCCCGTCTTTCTTTCGGCCTATTGGGGCCTCACGACGCTGCCCGCGCAGCAGAAGCCCGCGGATCAGGCCGGCGACATCCCGGTTTTCAAGACCTCGTCGAATCTGGTCCTGGTTTCCGTCTACGTGCGTGGCAAGGACGGCAAGCCCGTCGAGAACCTCAAACCCGAGGACTTCACCATTCTCGAGAACGGCAAGCAGCAGGCCATCTCGGTGTTTGATTACCAGCGCCTGACCGAAGGCGAGACCAAGCCGGAGGAAAAGAAACTCGAAGTTCGCGCCGCGCCGGCGACCAAGCCCGTGGAAGCAGCGGCCCCGGCGACGACGAGCGTGCGTTTCAAGGACAAGCGCCTGCTGGTGCTCTACATCGACTGGACCTCAATGGACCCGGCGCAGCAACTGCGCGCCAAGGAGGGCGCGGAAAAGGCAATCCGCGAGCAGCTCGGCCCGGGAGACCTGATGGCGCTGCTCAGTTTCGGCAACTCGGTGGTTGTCGACCAGGAGCTGACCGATGACAAGGACCTGATGCTGACGGCGCTGGCCCGTCACACGCCCGGCCTGTCGCCCGACATGACGCAGGTCGTCGACGACAACGACGACTCGAACGCGGACAGCGCCCAGTTCACCGCCGACAACTCGGAGTTCAACCTGTTCACAACCGACCGCCGCATGGCCGCGCTGGAGGAAGCCGCCCGGCACTACGGCGCCCTGCCGGAGAAGAAGGCCCTGATCTGGTTCACCTCGGACGCGGGCGCCTCGGGCCAGGACAACCTGGCGTGGATCCGTTCGGCTTCGAATGTGGCCGTCCGTTCAAACGTCTCGATCTACCCGGTGGACGTGCGCGGATTGCAGGCGACCATACCGGGCGGCGACGCCTCGACGGCCACGCCGCGCGGCGCGAATCTGTTCAGCGGCCGCCAACAGAACACCGAGCGCGACCGCTTTACCGGCTCGCAGGACACGCTGGTGACGGTCGCTGAAGAGACCGGCGGCAAGGCGTTGATCGACAACAACGACCTCGGCGCGGGCGTCACATTGGCCAAGCGCGACCTGCGCAGTTACTACGTCCTCGGCTACTACTCTTCCGACGACCGGCGGGACGGCAAGTATCGCAAGGTCGACGTGAAACTGAATCCGAAGATCGCCGCCAGCGTGGACTACCGCTCCGGCTACTACGCCGACGCCGAGTTTAAAGCCATGGGCTCGGAAGGCCGCGAAAAACAGTTGCAGGACGCCATGCTGCTGGGCGACCCGGTCACCGATCTCCCGCTGGCGGTCGAGATCAACTGGTTCCGCCATGGCGCCAACAACTGGTTCGTCCCCGTGGCCGTGAAGATCCCCGGCACGGAAATCCCGCTGCGCAAGAAGGGCTCGGCGGAGGAGATGACCAGCTTCGACTTCCTGGGCGAGGTCCGCAACGCGAAAAACGCCCAGGTCGCCATGGTGCGCGACAACATCAAGATCCGCCTGCGCGACGAGCAGACCGGGACGCTCAAATCGAAAAACCTGCTCTACGAGACTGGATTCCAGCTCGCGCCCGGCCCCTACCATCTGAAGATGCTGGTGCGCGAAAACGAGACCGGCAAGATGGGCACCTACGAGACGATCTTCCAGGTTCCGCAATACGGGCCCAAGGACTTTCCGCGGTCGAGCGTCGTGCTCACCGCGCAGCGCGAGGCGGCCTCCGCGGCGGCGATCGCCGCTGCCGGGAAGAAGGTGTCAAAGGGCGCGCAGAGCCATCCGTTGATCGTCGGCGACAAGCGCCTCGTGCCTTCGGTGACCCACGTGTTCCGGCGGACGCAGACGCTCGCGGCGCTGGTCGAGATCTACGACTTGCAGCCGCCGCTCTCCGTCGCCGCGACCCTCAGCCTATTCGACTCCGCGGGAAAGAAGGTGTTCGAATCGGCTCCGGCCCGCCCGGATTCCGGCCGCCTGCTGATCGAGACGCCGCTCAAGTCGCTCGCCCCCGGCCGCTACATCGCGCAACTGAACATGATCGATTTCGGCGGCCAGAAGTTCGCTTTCCCGCGCTCGCCGCTGACCGTCCATTGACGGCCGCATTGCTTTAACACGCCACGGCGCGGGTTATAGAATGGGCATCACGCCGGCCCGCACGGGAGCGGCTGCGGCCGACGTAGCCGCCATCCGGATCTCACGCCGCTGGCGGAGCCTCTTATGCACCGCACTTCTCTCCTCAAGACGACCGCTCTGGCGCTCGGCCTGACAATGATGCTCGCCGCGCAATCGGCGGACTTCCGGCATGGCGACCTGAAGGTCTCCGAAAACCGGCGGTTCCTGGTTTACGCGGACGGCACCCCGTTCTTCTACCTGGGCGATACGGCCTGGGAGCTGTTCCACCGCCTGACGCGCGAGGAATCCGACCGCTATCTCGAGAACCGCCGCCAGAAGGCCTTCACGGTGATCCAGGCGGTGGCGCTGGCGGAATTCGAAGGGCTGGCCGCGGCCAACACCGACGGGGACCGGCCGTTGCTGGACAACGATCCGGCCAATCCCAACGAGGCGTATTTCCGGCACGTCGATGACGTCGTGGACCTGGCGCGTGCCAAGGACCTGTTCATCGGCATGTTGCCCACGTGGGGCGACAAGGTCGTGAAGATGTGGGGCCAGGGGCCGGTGATCTTCAATCCGACCAACGCCCGCGCCTACGGACTCTTCCTGGGCCGGCGCTATCGCGACCGCCCCAACATCATCTGGATCCTGGGCGGCGACCGTCCCGCCGACGGCTTCGTGCCCGTGTGGCGCGAAATGGCCGCCGGCTTAAGAGAAGGCGACGGCGGGCGGCATCTGATCACATACCACCCCTCGGGCGACTCTTCCTCTTCGAAATGGCTGCACAACGAGCCGTGGCTCGATTTCAACATGCTGCAATCCAGCCATGCCCAGCGCGACAAGGCCAACTACCTGATGATCGCCCACGACTACAACCTC
>JBEKHU010000026.1:0-12168 GCA_050012115.1 Bryobacteraceae bacterium
AGGCCGCCGCGATGAAGGCCGGTCTGCGCCTGCCAAACGAGCGGCGCTGCCTGGTGTGCCACATCGACAAGGGGTCGCACACGGCGGTTCTGAAATCCGAGCAGTTCGACTACAAGACGTTCCTGGGGCGGATCGCGCATCCGAGATCGAAGGAAGGTTCGGAGACGGGCGGAGTGCCCGCGGCGAAGATTGTCGCGGCGGAGAAGGGGCCGCGGCTGATCGGCGCGCGGGCCTGCGGGAAGTGCCACGAACCGGCGGAAAAGGGCGCGCAGTACTCGGTGTGGCGGATGAGCCCGCACTCCAGGGCGTGGGCCGACCTGGCGAGCCCGAAGGGCCGAGAGATGGCTCGCGAACAGGGCATCGAAGGCGAGCCTTCGGAGAGCCCGAAGTGCCTTGGGTGCCATGCGCCGGGCGCGCAGATGGCGGCCGCGGAGACGTACAGCGTGGATGAGGGTGTGGGTTGCGAAGCGTGCCATGGAGCAGGCAGTGACTATGCTCCGGACGCGATCATGCGCGACAAGAAAGCCGCGATAGCGGCGGGCCTGCGCATACCGACGCTGGATGGCTGCGCGCATTGCCACCGGCCGAAGGATGGCAAACCGTTCGATGCGAAGACGGCCTGGGAGAAGATCGCACACCCGGCCAGGTCCACGCAGGCGTACAAGCAGCCGAGGTATCTCAACCCGCTCAGGCTGGCGGAGCGGCCGGGCGCGGGCGAGTTGTTCGTCACGTTCGAGGCGGCGGGAGCGGTGGGGGTGGTGGACATCGCCAGCCGCAAGAAGGTGGCCGAGATTACCGTGGGCACTGCGCCGACGGGCATCGCCTTCAGCCCCGACGGGCGTTTCGCGTATGTTACAAACCGTGAAGATGACACGGTGTCGGTGATCAACACCGCCGCACGGAAGGTGATCAACACGGTGAAGACGGGCGGCGAGCCGCACGGACTGCTGACCGACAAGGAAGGCCGCTTCCTGTACGTGACGAACACGATGTCGGGAGACGTATACGTCTACAGCACGGAGACCTGGGAGCGGGTGAAGGTGCTGGCGGCCAGCCGCGGACCGTGGTCGATGGCGCTGTCGCCCGACGGGCAGTTCCTGCTGGTCAGTAACACTTACTCGCGGTTCACGGACTTCCGGAAGCCACGGGTGGGCGAAGTGACGATGATCGACACGGTCAGAGCCATGGTCGACGACCGGCGGGTGGCGCCCGGCGCCAACCTGATGATGGGCGTCGCCTGGCACCCCAGCGGCGAATATGCGCTAGCCACATTGAACCGGACGAAGAACCTGGTGCCGATGACGCAGTTGCTACAAGGCTGGACCATCACCAACGGACTGGCGATCATCTGGCGCGACGGGGGCGTGGATGAGGTTTTGTTAGATGAACCGAATCTCGGATTCGCCGACGCCACCGACGTGACTTTTACCAAGGACGGTCGCCACGCGCTAGTGACCAGCTCGGGCACGAACCGGGTGGCGATTGTGGATACGGCCAAACTGGTTGACGTATTGAAGCGAGCGACGCCGGAGGAACGCGCCAAGACGCTGCCGAATCATCTCGGTGTCTCGACGGAGTTCGTGAGCGGATATCTGAAGACGGGTGCGAGCCCGCGGGGTGTGGTGACCTCGTCGGACGGCAAATGGGCCTTCGTGGCGAATTCGCTGGAGGACACGCTGAGCGTGTACGACGTGGCCAATATGCGCGAAGCGGGCGTCATCGACCTCGGCGGCCCGAAGGAAGTGACGGTGACGCGCCGCGGGGAGCGGGCGTTCCACAGCGCGGACATCTCGTTCCGCAAACAGTTCGCCTGCCACTCATGCCATCCCGACGGGCACGTCGACGGGATCACGTACGACGTCGAATCGATTGACATCGGCGTCAGCCCGGTGGACAACCGCACACTGCGCGGCATTCTCGATACTGCGCCCTTCAAATGGGAGGGCACTAACCCGACGCTGTCGCGGCAGTGCGGGCCGCGCCTGGCGGTCTTTTTCACACGGCTGTTGCCGTTCACGCCGGAAGATCTGAGCGCGCTGGACCGGTATGTCACGACGATCCAGCGGCCGCCGAATCGGTACCGGCCGCTGTGGGCGCCACTGACGCCGGCGCAACGGCGTGGCAAGGAGGTGTTTGAGCGGACGACGACCAACGCGGGGACCGAGATCCCGGAAGACGGGCGCTGCATCAGTTGTCACCCGGGACCCTATTACACCGACCGGCAGTTGCATGACGTGGGTACGAAGCAGCCTTCGGACCGGCAGGGACGCTTCGATGTGCCGCACTTGAAGAGCATCTACGATTCCGCGCCTTACCTGCACGACGGCATCGCGAAGACATTAGAGGAAATCTGGACGTTGTACAACCCGTACGACAAGCACGGGGTGACCAACGATCTGACCAAGGACCAACTGAACGACCTGATCGAGTACCTGAAAACCCTATGACCCGGAGAAGACATATCTTGAGGCTGTTCGCGGCGCTCGCTCCAGTACTGGGAATGGCGCTGCTGGCGACAACCACGGCACAGGCGCAGGGCACGGCGGGGCAGGAAACGAAAAAACTGCCGTACATCTACACCAAGTGGAAGAATTTCACAGTTGCCGACGGGCTGCCCAACGACCACATCTTCTCGGTGAAGGCTGATGGCGATCGCGTGTGGATCGGCACCGAAGACGGTTTGGCGATGTACGACAAGAAGTCCGGCAAGATGAAGTCCTGGACGGAAAAGGACGGGCTTCCGTGGCGGGCCGTCACGGGCATCGACATCGACAAGAAGACGGGGGACGTATGGCTGGCGCTTTTCGGCGGCGGCCTGGCGCGGTTCAGCGGAGGGCGCTTCGACCACTTCACGCAGATGAACAGCGGGCTGGTGAACGACGTGGTCTATGGAGTTGCCGTGGAGAACGACAACATCTGGGCGGCGACTACGGCCGGCGCGAGCCGCTACAACAAGGTCAGCGGCGAGTGGACGATCTTCACCGAGAAGAACGCGCCGATGGAAGAGATCTGGAACTACAACGCGACCTATAACGGGCGTGGCACGGTCTACCTGGCGGTGTGGGGCAGCGGCGTTCTGGAATACGACATCAAGACCGGAAGCTGGAAGGAGTACCTCGATCCCGACGGGGAGATGGAGATCGATCTGTACCGCGACGACGGCATTGTCCACGTGATCACCACGGCCGTGGCTCCTTTTGAGAATGGGTTCTTCGTGTCCACGTATTTCGGGGCGTCACGCTACGACGGCCGGCACTGGCGCGGCTACTACAACATGGATTCGGGCGTGCCCAGCGACTTCATGAATTTCGTGAAGGCCCGCAGCGCCGATGAAGCGTGGTTCTGCACAGACAAGGGGCTGGGCGTGGTCACCGATTTCGAATCCAACACGTGGGTGACGTATCAGATGGATCCCAAGACCCATCACGGGAAGGCGACGGTTTACAGAGACCGTGATGTTCTGGAGGAGGTGGAGAGCGAAAGCGGCATTCCGCACAACTTCATCATCGCGGCGGAGATGGACGGCAACGACGTGTGGATCGGAACGTCCAAGGGACTGGCCTGGGGGCAGGGCGCGGACTACTACCCGCGGCTGCGCGATCGAACGCCTGCGCACGGGCCGGTGGCCGCGGCAGCCGCGGCTAAGCCGAAGAAGGGGGTGTAGCCATGAAGCGCATCATCTATCTGACAGGTGGTCTGCTCGGTTTGGCGGCCCTGCTGCTGTGTGCCGACGAAGCCGCAGAGCGGATGAAGAAACTGCAAGCGCTGATCGATCCGGATACGGCCGAGGTACTCAAGCGCATAAACGCCGTGGATCCGTACACGGTGCCCGACCTGAAACTGCGGCGCGAGGAGAACTTTGCGAAGACGCCGGCCGATATTGAGCCGTATTCGGGGGTTAAGCCGTACAAGGAATTCTTCCTGCTGCAGATGGAATACACCGGCCCAGGGCGGGCCATTCCCGAGCCGGGTCCGGATCTAAAGACGGTCAGGCTCGGGTTCATCGGCCCGATTCAGAATCTTCCTTCGGTGGCGACAGGCGGTATGGGCCACGAGGCGTCGCTCGGAAAGATGATGCTCAAAGGCGCACAGATGGCGGTGGACGAGGCCAATGCGGACGGCGGCTACTATCGGCGCGGGATCCCGTTCGAGCTGAAGGTGGTGAACGACAACGGCCTGTGGGGTAGCTCCGGCAACGAGATCACCAACATGGCTTACAGGGACCAGGTCTGGGCCATTCTGGGCACGATCGACGGAGCGAACAGTCACATCGCGATTCGGGTAGCCCTGAAGACCGAGACCTTGATGATGAACTCGGGCGACACGGACCCCACGTTTACAGAGACGAACATTCCGTGGACGGCGCGCTGTATCGGCGACGACCGGCAGATGGGCTATCTGATGGCGGACTACCTGTTCCGCAAGCTGGGCATGAAGCGCGTGGCGTTGATCCGTTCGAGCAACCGCTTCGGACGGTTCGGGATCCGCGAGGTGCGCGACCTGGCGCGGCGGATGGGGCATCCGGTGCTGATCGAGATGGCATACAAAGTGGGCGCCGAAGACCTGTCCATGCAGGTGGAGCGCCTAAAGGCGACTAATCCTGACGCGGTCGTACATTGGGGTGACGCGCATGAAAGCGCGGTAGTGCTGAACACGATGCGCAAAATGGGCATGAAGCAGCCCTATTTCGCGAACGACCGCACGGTTTCCGACGAGTTCGTTCAACTCGCAGGCAAAAATGCCGAAGGAGTGATCGCGGCCTATCCGTGGAATCCGGTCCGGAAGGATCCGAAACTAGCGGCGTTTCGCGAACGGTTCAAGAAGCGCTTCAACGAGGAGCCCGAGACCTACGCCGCGCACGGCTACGACGGCATGAACATGCTGATTTGGGCGACGCAGGTGGGCGGATTGAATCGGGCGAAGATCCGCGACCTGATCGCCTATCGCGTGAAGCCCTGGCCCGGGGTGACGGGCGACATTCCTCTCAGTTCCTCGCTTGACGATCTGGGTGACGTTTTCCTGGCGAAGTTCGAACAGGGCAAGTGGAGTTACCACTCGCGGGAAGAGTGGCAGATTCCGCAGGGCTACATTCCGCCGCGCAGCCGTGTGGCGCGGGAGTTGGTAGTCGAGGGGAGCAAGCAGTAGGCAGGTGGAGCATTGATGCGGCGAATGGGACACAGCATCGGACGGCGGGCGGCTTGCGCGCTGCTCGTGTCTCCGTTCGCGGCGCTTGCCGCGGCGCTTGCCGCGGCGCAGGAACGCCCGCCCGCGCCGTACATGGACCGGACCAAGCGTCAAATGCTGTACGAGGGCCCGGGCGGGGACGAACCGGAGCCGGAGGGCCTGGACGAGGTACGGATCGGTTACTTCGGACCTTCCGATGCCGCTCATACGGAGGGTGGATCATTCTGGCTGGGAGCCGTCCGGGCGATTGAGGAAGTGAACCGGGAAGGCGGCTATCGCGGCTTGCCATTCCGTCTTGTTGCCAAGTGGAGCGACAGTCCCTGGACGGCGGGCGGGCGCATGGTGGTCGAGATGGCCTACAACGACCGGGTCTGGGCGATCATCGGTTCGATCGACGGCGTGGCGACGCACGTGGCCGAACAGGTGGTCACCAAGGCGCAGTTGCCGTTGATCGATCCGGGCAGCACAGACCGCACGGTCAACGCGGCCATGGTGCCCTGGATGTTTTCCTGCCTGCCGGGCGACCCAATGATTGCGGATGCGCTGGCGCCGCACCTGGCGGCGGAGGCGGGCGATGCCGGCCCCGTCTTGCTGAGTTCCACGGGTCACGACGAGCGTCACCTGGCCGAGGAGTTCAAACACTGGTTCGCCACGCGCCGTCCCGGCTTTTCAAAGGTCCTCGATTTCCAGCCAGGCGACGGCAATCTGGAAGCAGTGGTTGAACAGGCAGCCGGCTCACACGCCGTGATGGTGCTCGGCGGCGTGTCCGACACAGCGCGCGCGGTCAGGCTGTTGCGCGAGCGGGCGAGCTCCACCTTGATTTACGCCGGACCGGCGGCCGCCCGGACCGCATTTCGCGCGCTGGCCGGCGCGGCGTCGGAAGGCGTCCGGTGCCCGAAGCTGACCTCTGAAGCGACGGCCGAGCAAGGGAAGGATTACGCCGCGCTCGAATGCTACGACGCGGCGCGGCTGGTCGCCGCGGCCATCCGCATGGGAGGATTGAACCGCATCCGGATATGTAGGGCGCTTGTCCGGCTCTCGCCCTGGCAAGGGGCTGCCGGCGAAATCCGCTGGAGCGCTCTGAACCGCAACTCACGGCCTGTATCCGCCGGGATCATTCGTAATGCCCGGCTGGAGGCCTTCAACCGTCCGGTCTGAAGAGAACACGATAATCGCGCAATGATTAGGAGCTGATCCATGATGAAACTTGAAGATATCGCCGGCGAATTCCTGCAACCGCACGTTGCCATTGAGAAGCGGGCCATGACCAACCTGCACGTCCTGAACGAGGCCTTTTGTTATCACCGGCCAAGTTCCTTTTCCCGCGGGCTGCGGATCGACATCGGCGATGTGGTGATTCTACTGATTTCGGGAACGGCGAGCATTGATGAAGAGGGCAACACGGTTCACGTGGGCGATCTGCGCGCTCAGTGCCGACGCACCTACCACAACATCACGGGGCTGCTCGAGAGCGAAGGCGCGACGTGGCACGATATCGTGCGCACGACCTGCTATTTGCGCGACATCGACCGCGACTACGCGGCTTTCAACGAAGAGCGGACGGCGTTTTTCAAGTTACAGGGGCTCGATCCGCTCCCCGCATCAACAGGAATCCAGGCCAAATTGTGCCGTCCGGAACTGCTGGTGGAAATAGAAGCCATCGCGATGTTTAAGAAGAAATAGCCGATCACTGCCTCGTGATGGTTGGATGTGTCCGTTTTCTGACGCCACTGGCTGGCGCTTCAGGAAGGTCGTCAGGGGCGCAGGCAACGCATGCTTCAGGGCGCGCGGCACGTCAGTGCGCGCGCTAAGAGCAAAGTGGCGCGTGATTCCTTGCAGTTGACAGGGCGGCGGCATCAGCAGAAAGCTGGCATGGGGCACTCCGGGGGGCAATGGGAGCTGCATGCTATATTGCCAGTAGATAACTGCAGTTCTCTCTGATTTTCCATTCCATGTATCAAAGGCTGATCCTCTGCATACCGCCTGCGCTCGCGGGCTTCGCCGCATTGCTCCTCCTGGCGCCCGGAACTCCAAAGGAGGAGGATATCCAGCGCCACCGGAACCTCGGGAAGGCGCTGTTCGAGAATCCGATTTCGGTGGCGCAAGCCCCCGAGGAGTTTCGGAAGGCGCTTGAGCTCGACCCGAAGTCCGATCGGGACCGGCTGAACTACGGCATCACGCTCGTCAAAGCCGGGCACATTCCCGAGGGCGTGGCAGAGCTTCTGAAGGTGCAGAAGACGTCGCCTGGGCTACCGCACACGTGGTTCAATCTGGGCATCGAATACATCCGCGAGGGCGACTCCGAGAAGGCCATCGCGCAACTCGAGCAGCTCGTCAAGTTAGCTCCGCAGGAACCGGTCGCGCACCATAACCTGGGTGTGGCCTACAAGTCGGCCGGACGCCTGCAGGAGGCCGGACAGGAGTTCCTGGCCGCCACGCAGTTGAAGCCGGGATTCGCCGCGCCGCATTTCCAGCTCTATAACCTGTTGCGGCAGGCCGACCGCAAGGACGAGGCGAAGCGTGAATTGCAGTTCTTCCTGGCGGCCAAGAAGGCCCAGGAAGGGGCGCTGAGCCAGGAAGACGCCGAATGGTGCGACTACGCGGAGATCTATGACCCAATACAAGGCACTCGCCGCCCAACGCCTGCGCGGCAGGTTTACTCCCCGCGACGGTTGAATGTGAAGGCGGATGCCGCGACGGCGGGCGTGGCCGTGCTTGACCTGATGGGCAACGGTGGATCCGACGCGGTGATTTGGTCCGCGCAGGGGATCGTGGTCCTCGGGCACGGGTCGGAGGAGCTTAAGAGTACGGGCCTGGAAGACGTGAAGGACGTGGTTGCGGTCGCGCCCGGGGACTTCGACAACGACGGGCTGCCGGATCTGTGCGTTGTCTCCAAAAACGAGGCCACGCTCTACCGCAACCTCGGGCGGAACGGACAATTCGCGAAGGCCAAGTCATTTGCTGGCTTTTATGACGGGGCAGTGTGGCTCGACTACGACCGCGACTACGACCTGGACCTGATCCTGCTAGGGCGCTCGTCCAAGCTTTTCAGAAACGAGGGCAAGGCCGGATTCGCGGACCGTACGGCCGATTTCCCGTTCGCCGCAGGGCGCGCCCTGCGAGGTGAGGTCTTCCGTCTGATTCCCGATACCAAGAGTCTCGATCTGCGCGTCGAATACGAAGGCGGGAAAACGATCATCTACCGCGACCAATTGGGCGGCAAATACGTTGCCACCGCGGGTACGCCGCGCATGCAGACGATGCCTGACTTTGGGCTGCGTGTAGCGGCCTACGCCATGGCTGATTTCGACGCCGACGGGCGGGTGAGCGCCGTAGCTGTTGCGAAGGATGGCGGCGTTTACTTCATCAAGAATGAGACGCCGCGGCGCGCCTATCTGCGCGTCCAGCTCGAGGGTGTCAAGAACCCTAAGCTGGCACTGGGCACCGAGGTCGAGATCAAGGCGGGCTTGATTTACGAGCAGCAAATGTACGCCGGCGTGCCCCTGGTGTTCGATCTGGAGGACAAGCCCGAGGTCGACATGGTGCGCATCACATGGCCGAACGGGCTGATCCAGAGCGAGGCGCGGCAGGCCACGAATCGCACCACAACCTACAAGGAAGCGCAGCGATTGTCCGGCTCCTGCCCGATGATCTGGGCCTGGAACGGGCATGGATTCGAGTTCATTACGGACGTGCTCGGCGTAGCACCGCTGGGTGCCGCGGCCGGAGATGGGAAGTACTTCGCGGTCGACCACAGTGAGACTATTTCGATCCCCTCGGGCGCACTGGCGCTCGAGGGCGGGCGGTACGAATTGCGGGTTACTGAGGAACTGGCTGAAGTAAGCTACCTGGACCAGGTGAGCCTGCTGGCTGTGGATCATCAGGCAAGCGTCGATATCTTCACGAACGAGAAGTTCAAAGGCCCGCCGTTCCCCGAATTCAAACTTTTCGGAGTGTCGAAACGCATCGCGCCGATCTCGGCGCACGACAACCAGGGGCGCGACGTGCTGGAGCTGGTTCAGCATCGTGACGAGCGCTATCCGGATGGCTTCACCCGGACGCGTGGCGGCACGGCGGAGCCGTGGTATCTCGATCTGGACTTTGGCAACGCGGCGCCGGACAACCGAGCCATTCTAGTGTTGAACGGCTGGGTTGATTGGGCCGACGGCAGTACGTTTCTTCAAGCGTCACAGGAACGCCGCGAAGGCCTGATGACACCTGCACTCCAGGTGAAGGACGCGCAGGGGCGGTGGCAGACGGTAATCGAGGATATGGGGATGCCCTCGGGTAAACCCAAGTCGATCGTCGTCGACCTGACAGGCAAATTCCTATCGAAATCGCGCGAAGTGCGCATCGCAACAAACCTCTGCGTCTATTGGGACGAGATTCTCCTGAGCGCCGGACCGGCGCAGGCGCAGGCGCGCCTGACGCCAGTTCCCCTGACTCAGGCGGACCTCCATTTCCGCGGCTTCTCGCGGGTCGCGATTCACCCGCAACGCAGACAGTCCGAGCGCTTTTTCTATGAACGGGCACGCCCGGTGTCGATGTGGAACCCGACCCCCGGGCTCTACACGCGCTACGGCGAAGTGCGCGAACTGCTCAACGATGTGGACGATCGCTTCGTGGTTATGGGCTCGGGCGATGAAGCGCGACTGCTATTCGATGCGCGAGGCTTGCCGCAGCTTCCCGCCGGATGGCGGCGGGACTTCCTGCTTAAGGTCGAGGGCTGGGCGAAGGACCGTGACGCCAATACCGCCTTCTCACAGAGCGTCGAGCCACTGCCCTTCCATGCGATGAGCGGCTATCCATACGGGATGAACGAGCACTACCCGGACGACGCCGTGCACCGCGCGTACCTCAACCATTGGAACACGCGCCCGGCTCTCGAACTTTTGCGGCCGCTGGCGAAGAATCGTTGACGCACGCCTTACGCGGCGTTCGCACCCGAGTTGCGCCTCCGATGGGTAGGCGGGCACATCGCTGCGTCTTCTGTCCACGCGGAAGCTCCGCGCGAGTCTGCATGGCAATGGCCGATCCCCGGATCGATTGGGCATGCACACTGTTCAAAGCCGCTAGAATAGCGGCATCGGAGGGTTTGGCTTGTCCTTGAGGATTGTTCTGTTCTTGATGGCCCTGGTGGGCCGGTGCGTGATCACCTGCTATGCGCAGTCCCCGCCCGCCGTTGCTCCAGCCGATGTGGCTGTGGTCCCCCGTCTGACGAGCCTGAGCCGCGAATTCAGGGAACTAGCGCGCAAGGTCAATCCAGCCGTCGTGCGAGTGTCGTCGATCGGTTACCGTCAGCTTGAAGAAGACGAGTCAGACGAGCCGGGTATTGCCGCGCGCCAGCACAATACTGGGTCAGGCGTCATCATCGATCCGGATGGCTACGTCGTCACGAACGCCCACGTCGTCCTCGGCGCGCAAAAGGCGCAGGTGACGATCCTGGAGCGCTCTGGCACCACGCACGGCCGCGAGGGGAGGGGCCTGGTCCACCGGAGGGGCTTGCCGGCTGAAATCGTGGGACTCGACGTGGAGACCGATATTGCATTGCTGAAGGTGCCGGAGAAAGGTCTGCCGGCACTACGATTCGCCGATTCCGACACTGTCGAGGAGGGACAATTCGTGTTCGCGGTTGGCAGTCCTATGGGCCTCGATAATTCCATCACCATGGGCGTGATCAGCTCCACAGCTCGGCAATTTCGACCCGACGATCCGATGGTGTACTTGCAGACCGACGCTTCGATTAATCCAGGCAGTAGCGGGGGCCCGCTGGTGGACGCAGAAGGCAATGTCGTTGGCATCAGCACGATGATCCTGACACAATCCGGCGGGAGCGAGGGGCTCGGATTCGCCGTACCAAGCACCGTGGTTGCCAACGTGGTCGATCAGCTCCGACAAACCGGAAAGGTCGTGCGCGGCGAGATCGGCGTCCGGGCGCAAGCGATTTCGCCCGCCCTGGCACGAGGCTGGCGTTTGCCGCGGGGCTGGGGTGTGGTCGTCGGGGATGTGGATCCGGACAGTGCCGCCGCGAGCGCGGGCCTGCAGGTCGGAGACGTCATCGAAGCCCTGGATGGGCGGAGCGTGGAGACTGCGCGGCAGTTCAGTGTTGGACTCTACCGCCCGGCAGATGGGGCCACGGTTCGGCTCGACGTTTTGCGTGGCGGGCAGAAGCTCCATTTCGACGTACGCGTCCGCGAAAAAAACGACGATGTGCGGAATTACCGCGACCTGGCGAGCCGCGAAGAGAATCTAATCCCCGAACTCGGTGTCTTCGTCCTGGATCTAACACCACGCCTGCGCGCGAAAGTGGCTCCGGAGCGCCGGGAGAGCGGGGGCGTGCTCGTGGCCGCGCGCGAAGCGGAGGGACCGGTCTTCGAGGACAATTTCCAAAGCGGAGATGTTATTTACGCCGTCAATCGGGAGCAGGTGAAGGACGTTCAGTCGCTGCGCAAGGCGCTCCGTCAGTTCAAACCAGGCGATGCGCTGGCTATTCAAATTGAGCGCGACAGCAGGTTGCGTTTCATCAGCTTTGAACTTCCTTGACCGGATCGGGCGCTTCGTCAAGCGCCTCACTCTGGGCAGGCGCCTCGGCCAAGGCGGCCCCCGGTAGGACGATCGTAAAGGTGGCCCCGTTGCCGGCACTGCTCCTTAGTTCGATTCGCCCTCCGTGCGCCTGAGCAGCCCACAAAGCGAAGCTTAGGCCGAGACCGAGACCGCTATCGGCGCCTGGCTGGCCTTCGCGCACTTTGTAGAGTCGGTCAAAAACATAGGCTTGGTGTTCGGGCGCGATGCCCGGCCCGGTATCGCTAACCGACAGGCGGATATCGCCGGGAACTCCGGCCCCGTAGGAAAGCGAAAGGCGCACAACTCCGCCCGGAGGCGTGCAGCGCACGGCGTTCGAAACCAGTTTTGACAGCATCCGCTCGAACTCCGGGCGGTCCACCAGGGCGAAGCAGTCCCTTTGGGGCATGTCCGATTCCAGCC
>JBEKHU010000027.1:0-11909 GCA_050012115.1 Bryobacteraceae bacterium
AGGTTCAGCCTCCGATCGTTCCATTCTGGTTAGTCAACGAAGCCCCGTAGAGGGTGTAGTTCAAGCTCTGGATGGTCGAGGTGAGCATGCTCTGCTGGCTGTCCAATTGAGCCAGAAGGGCATCCGCGGCCTCCAGTTTCGACATTTCCGACTTCTGCGCGGCGGCGATTCTGACGCTCATGGTGTCGATCTGGTCCTGCAGACTCTGGGCCGACTTCTGGTCCTGGGTGATTTGCTGCTGCAGAACGCCGGTGACCGAATCGCTGTAGGCGGTGAAACTGCCGGCCGGGGAGGCGAGCCCGGTGGTTGAGTTGCCGATGAAACTCAGGGCATTGGAGAGCTGTCCGGACGACATCGAAGACAGGACGCTCGTGTCGAGGCTCATTTCACCGGTCTTGTCGAGGGAGACGCCGAGGTCCATCAGTGATTGAACGCCGCCCGTGCCCTGGTAGAAGGCGAATTGCCGCATCAGATTCTGGATTGACAGCACGACTGAGTTGCCGTTGAGCGCGCCGGCATTGGATCCGAATTCAGCATCGACCGCCGTGAGGAGGGCGTTGTAGGAACTGACCGCGCCCTGCAGCGCCGTGATGACGGGCTGAGAGTTAGCGGCCACGGTAATGGTGGCGGATTCTCCGGTCTGGGTGACTGCTTTGAGATTGAGCGTGACGCCGGCGATGACACCCGTCACCTGGTTGGTAGAGGATGTCGCCGGCTTGCCGTTGACCTGGAACTGGGCCAGGGAACCGGTATGGTCCATCGACATCAGGTCGGTCGCCGGATCGCTGGAGTTGGTCAACAACTGGATCTGAGTAGCGCCGGCCTGGGTGGCGGTCATGGTGAGGTATGAGCCCTGGCTGGTCGTCAGGACCGATGCCGTGACCCCGGCGTTGGCCGCGTTGATGGCATCCCGAAGACCATTGAGGTTATTGGTCTGGCTGGTGAGCTGGAGGGTGATGGGAGAGCCGCCGGCGACGAGGTAGAGCGTGTTGGTGTCGGTGGGCGCGACGGCGGTGGAGGTGGGGTCGGCGACCCCGTTGGTCATCGTGGCGGAGGAGAGCGAAGCCAGGGAAGTGACGTTGCTGATGGTGTAAGTGCCCGCGGTGGCGCCGGTTCCGGAGACCGTAACGCCGACGTTGGTGTCGCTCGAAGTGGCCGTGAGCGCGCCGCCGGAGGAGAGGCTGCCGAGGGCGGTGATGGCCTGAGCCAGGTTTCCGACCGCCGTCTGCAAGCTGCCCAGGCCGGTGGCCTCGCTCTGCAGGGTGGCCTGGTCGTTCTGCAGAGCCGTCACCGGCATTTGGGCGATCTGCTGGGAGCGGGCAAGGATACTCTGCAGGTCCGAGGAGTACTTGCTGACCCCGGTGAATGTCTGAGGGCTAGACAGTGTTGCCAGATTGCTGGCGAGAGTTGAATTTACGGAGCTTGTTCCCATGCCGGTCTATTCGTGCGCGCATGCCCGAGCGGACGTGGCGCTCAACGCCTTCCATCCATGAGATCGGCACGCAGCCGAAATCCTTTAAGGAAAGCTGTCGCGCGAGGTGCAGGAGGGGGAGCCGATCGGCGTCAACGGTGCGAGGCCCGGGAGGCGCGCAAACACATTTGAAGGAACAAAGCCAATTGCGAGCAACCCCTTGCCCTGCTTGATATTACACCCGGTGTCAAGGGCCAATTTGGAGGCCTGGGAGGGGCTGCCGGGGGACTTGCTACAGCGCCTCGGAGCGAGTGTAGAAAAGTGATGAATTGTGTTGAGTGGGGGATGGTGCGGCGAAGCGGCCCGGCACAGCCCGGGGAGCCGGCAATCCACTGTTGATGAAGAAGTTATGTGAGCCGCGCAGGCGCCTCTCCGAGGCGTGAAAGCAAGTCAATGGCGAATGAGAGCGGCGTTTTCTTCGAAAAGTGATGAATTGTGTTGAATCGGAGGCCGAAACTCGAGCCGGCTCGCGAGGCTTCTACGAAAGGACACTAGGACTTCTTGGTAAAGATAGCGATCGCTTCGATCTCGACCAGCAGCTCAGGACGGCAGAGGATGGCCTGAATCCCGGTGGAGGCGGGGAGGGGGTCGAGGCCCTGCTCCTCAAAGAAGCGCGTACGCTCTTCGTTGAAGGCGGCGTAATCGCGGTCGATGTCGCGCAGATAGCATGTGGTGCGGACGACGTCTTTCCAGGTAGCGCCCTCGCTGGCCAGCAGCCCTGTGATGTTTGCATAAGTTCGGCGCTGCTGGGCCCTGAAATCGCCAACGTGGACGGTGCGGCCCTGGTCGTCGATGCTGGCGGTGCCGGAGATGAGCAGCACGACGACGTTCCCGAATTCGAGCTTCAGGGCCCGGGAGAACGAACTTGGCTTGGCGTACTCGTAAGCCTCGTTCAGCACCCCAAGGTTCGTAACCTTCTGTTTCTCAATGGATTGAACGTTGGCGTTAGCGGCCGTAAATCTGTCATGCATAATAAGGATTAAGCCAGCGGTCGCGCAAAAGGGGCTGGCCACATTCATCTATATTAGCGTGTCTGAAGGGACGATGCGCGACGCAGCGCGCGCCGCGTGGAGAGTTCGAGTTGGTGCGATTCCGGCGGCGGGCGGGAGAACCCTGGCACTGGATCCCCCCCGCGACAGCGCCCGACATTCAGAGGGCTTGGGGGAGAGAGCAGGTTCGACGGTGAGGCCCGGATCTCAGCCCCCCAGCCGAACAGCGCGCCCGTT
This sequence comes from Bryobacteraceae bacterium, assembly GCA_050012115.1. Taxonomy (GTDB): domain Bacteria; phylum Acidobacteriota; class Terriglobia; order Bryobacterales; family Bryobacteraceae; genus CAIVVT01. The sequence continues at coordinate 2,698 of JBEKHU010000027.1, forward strand.
AGGCCCGGCGCGGGTCTCTCATTGACTGCGCGGCGCGTCTGCTATTATGAGCGAGAATTGTATCTGACCTGCTTGTGGGAGTGTCCGAGGTCTGCGTTCTTCTATGCCACTCAAGTTTGAAACGACGGAAATCAGCGGCGTTCACGTGATTACGCCGGAGATCTTCCAGGACCAGCGTGGATTCTTCCTGGAGAGCTTTCGCCAGGATTCCTTCCGCCAGCACGGGCTGCCGACGGAATTCGTTCAGGATAACCACTCCGGGTCTTTGAAAGGGGTCCTGCGGGGCCTGCATTTTCAGTGGGGGCCTCCCATGGCAAAGCTCATGCGGGTGACCCGGGGAACCGCCTTCCTGATGGCAGTGGACATCCGGAAGGGATCGCCCACGCTGGGGAAATGGTTCGGGGTGGAGGCGTCGGCCGACAACAGGGTCCAGGTCTTTGCGCCGGCGGGATGTGCGCGTGGATTCTGCGTGTTGTCGGAGTACGCGGAGGTGCAATACAAATGCACCGGTCTCTACAACAGCCGTTGCGAATCAGGCATCCGCTGGAACGATCCCGAGGTCGGGATTACCTGGCCCGTCCGCGATCCGATCATCTCCCCAAAAGATGCGGTTGCGCAGACACTTGCCGAATGGCTGGCAAGACCGGAGTCAGAGGCCTTCACGTACGCCGACCACTAGAAGTGGGCGCCGGTGCGTTCTGGCTGGATGCCGGTTAGAGCGTCCGCCGGTTCGAGGAGACTGATTGAGAGCCCAAGCTTCAGCATCCACCGCGATCGAGACGCTCAATCCGAATGCGAGCGCCGCATCGGCGAAGGTCGTGCTGTTCGACTTCGACGGAACTTTGTCGCTGCTGCGCGCAGGATGGGCCGGCGTCATGACGCCGATGATGGTCGAGGAACTGGCGCGGCTGCACAGCGGCGAGACGGAAGAAGAGCTTCAACTCACGGTGCGCGAGTTCGTCAACCGGCTGACCGGCAAACAGACCATCTACCAGATGATCGAGTTGGCCCGGCAGGTGGAACTGCGGGACGGCGAGGCCGAGGAACCGCTGGTGTACAAGCGGCGTTACCTCGAAAGGTTGCACGCCCATATCGCGCACCGGATCGAGGATCTGCGGCTCAGCCGGGCCGCTCCAGAGAAGTATCTGGTTCCGGGATCGATCCAACTGCTGGCAGCGTTGCGCGAGCGCGGGTTGCGGCTGTACCTGGCCAGCGGAACGGATGAGGAGTACATGCGGGAGGAAGCGGATTTGCTGGGCGTCACGCCGTACTTCGACGGCGGCGTCCATGGCGCGCTGGACGATTACAAGAGCTTCTCTAAGCGAATCCTGATTCAGAGGATTCTTGAGCGGTCGGAGTGCCACGGGGCCGAGATTCTCGGATTCGGCGATGGCTACGTGGAGATCGAGAACGTGAAAGCGGTGGGCGGGGCGGCCGTAGGCGTGGCGACGGATGAGGCGGAATGCCTGCGGGTAGAGCCCTGGAAGCGCGACCGACTGGCGCGCGCCGGCGCCGACTGGATCATCCCCAACTACCTGCGCCTCGAGGAACTGCTCGGGAGGCTGTTCTCCAAATGAACTCGAAGTACACTTCGTTCGACCGCAGCCGGCTGCGCCTGAAACCGCTGGCGGAGAGAGTGCACGATCTGCAGGCAAGCCACTGGATGAAGCTGGAGGATCCCGCGCCGCCGTTTGAACACCCGGACCTGGCGACGGTGGCGGAGCATCTGGCCGAGGCCCGTCAGCGCGGCGCGGCGCGCATTCTGATGATGGGAGCGCACCTGATCAAGGCGGGCTTGAACCGCTACGTCATCGACCTGATAGAGCGCGGCGCGCTGACCCACATCGCCATGAATGGCGCGGGCATGATCCACGACTTCGAACTGGCGAAGATCGGCGCGACCACGGAGAGCGTGGCGCGCTACATCCGCGGCGGCGAGTTCGGGCTGTGGACGGAAACGGGACTGCTCAACGATTGGATCGGCGCCGCCGGCGGGCTCGGGATGGGCGAAGCGGTGGGACGGCGGATCGAGGAGAGCGACTACGCCTATCGCGAACTCAGCATCCTGGCCGCCGCATACCGCTGTTCGGTGCCAGCGACGGTTCACGCCGGCATCGGCTACGACATTATCCACGAGCATCCGAACTGCGACGGCGCGGCGCTGGGCGCGGCCAGCTACCGCGATTTCCTGGTCTTCGCGCGGGCGATCGAGAACCTCGAGGGCGGCGCGCTGTTGAGTTTCGGTTCGGCCATCATGGCGCCGGAAGTCTATCTCAAGGCGCTGGCGATGGCGCGCAATGTCGCGCATCAGGAGGGACGGGAGATCCGGCACTTCACGACGGCCGTGTTCGACCTGATGCCGATCGAAGGCGATTTTCACCGCGAATTGCCGAAGACGGAGGCGGCGTATTACTTCCGGCCGCGCAAGACGATTCTGATCCGCACGGTGGCCGACGGCGGGCAGAGTTTCTACTTCTGCGGGGATCACCGCGCGACGTTCCCGGCCCTGTGGCGCGCGGTGGGAGAACGGCTTTGAACATCGACGGGATTCTGGCGGGCATTCCGGCGCTATCCGTGCTGGTGGTGGGCGATGTGTGCCTCGATCGCTGGTGCCGCTACGACCCCGCACTGGCGGATCGTTCGCGGGAGACGGGCATCCCGCGCATCGCGGTCACCGAAGTCGAATGCACTCCCGGCGGGGCGGGGACCGTCGCCTCGAACCTGCGCGCGCTGGGCGCGGGCCGAGTGGCCGTGCTGGGCGTGTTGGGCGAGGACGGCCATGGCCACGAACTGCGGCGCGCGCTGCGGGAGCGGGGCATCGACGGCTCGGCGCTGGTGACGGCGGCGGGCGTTCAGACATTCACTTATACGAAGCTGATCAACCGCCGCAGCGGAGTGGAGGACCTGGCGCGCGTCGACTTCGTCAACGCCTGCGATCTGCCGGAGACCGCGCAAAGCGCGGTCGTCGACCGTTTCCGCGGTCTCGCCGGACAGGTCGAGATCGTGATTGTCTCCGACCAGGCGGAGTTGGACCGGGGAGGAGTGGTGACCGCGGCCCTCCGCCAGGCGATCACGGAATTCGCGGACACGCATCCGCGGACCGTCGTATGGGTGGACTCGCGCACCCGCGGAGAACAGTTCCGCCGCGTGCTGGTGAAATTGAATGATGAGGAAGCAAGGCAGGCATGCGGCAGACTGGGGGCCGCCTCCGATTACCAGGCACTGCGGCGGCACATTGGCTACGGGACGCTGATGCTGACGCGCGGCTCCGAAGGGTGCGTCGTCGTTACGGAGGGCGGTCAGACCGTGGTTCCGGCGCGCCGCGTGGAGCAGCCGGTCGATATCTGCGGCGCGGGCGACAGCTTCAATGCGGGGGCGTCGCTGGCCCTGAGTCTGATGTGCGATCCGGTTACGGCAGCGCGTTTCGGCAATCTGGTCGCCTCGATCACCATCATGAAGCCGGGCACTGGGACGGCCTCGCCGGCCGAGGTTCGCCGGCAGGCCGGCGCCGAGTGTTTTCCGGCGGGCTGAATCGAGGGCCGGACGCGACGCCCGCACATAGCTCTGGTTGCGGAGATAGAATGACGCCATGCGTTGGGGCGCGTGTAATCCCAAGCATCCCAACCAGGAGGATCCAGTGCGAGAAGCGAACAGAAGAGAGTTCTTCAAGGGTGTGACAACCCAGGCCGCCGCCATAGCCGTGGCGCCGCTGTTTGTGCCCCGAAGCGCGTTTGGGGCCAACGACCGCGTGGCTTACGGGGTGATTGCCACGGGCGGACGCGGACGGTACCTGAATAAGAAATTCCAGACGGCCGGCTGCCAGGCAGTGGCGATGTGCGACGTCTACGAGCCGAATCTGCAGGCCGCGCTGAAGGACTCGCCCGACGCCAAAGGCTATGTGGACTACCGCGAACTGCTGGCGCAGCCGGGCATCGACTTCGTGGTGCTGGCCGGGCCGGATCATCACCACATGCCGATGCTGTTCGCGTCACTCGACGCCAAGAAGGACGTCTACGCGGAAAAGCCCTTCTCGATCTCGCTGGAGCAGAGCGAGCAGATGAAGCAGTACGTTAACGGCAAGCCGCAGGTGGTCCAGATCGGGCACCAGCGCCGCAGTTCGCCGATGGTTCGCAAGGCCGAAGAAGCGATCGAAGACGGCATGCTGGGCGGGATCGTCAAAGTCAAGGCGGAGTGGAACTGGAACATCGCCGGACCGCTCGACAATTCGCCCCTGCCGGGCAAGCTGGATTGGGACCGCTTCCTGGGGACGGCCCCCAAGCGCGCGCTGGAGCCGATGCGCTTCCGCGCCTGGCGCCATTTTGGGGACTACGCCGGCGGCAACATGACCGACCAGGGGGCGCACCTGATGGACGTCGTGCTGCGGCTGATGAAGTCTTCGCCGCCCAAATCGGCGGTGTGCCAGGGCTTCGTTGCCAAAACGGCGGGCAGCGAGGACGCGGACGTCTTCACGGCCGCCTTCGAGTTCGACAAATTCATGGCCACCTGGTCGTTGAACTACTGCAATTCATACGACAACGGCTGGTCGATCACGTTCTACGGCGATGCCGGCACCCTGATCATGAACGACGACGGTTTCACCCTCTACGGCGAGCCGTGGAAAGAAAGAAGCGAACCGCTGATGACCTTCAAGGGCGGCATTCCGGTGGAGGCGCACATCGCCAATTTCCTGGAGTGCCTCAAGACGCGCAAGCCGACCAATTGCACAGCCGAAATCGCTCAGCGCGCCATCGCCGGGCCGCACCTGGCCAACATCGCTTTCCGCCAGGGGCGCAAGGCGCACCTCGCCGCGGACCTGGTGACGGTGTCATAGCCGGCGCCTCATCCAATCGCTAACGCCCAGAAATCCGGCTGCGCCGGGATAAGTTCCAGGAGTACCCAGATAGATGCAAACCGGGAGCACCGCAGAGGGCCATTCAGCGCCCCGGCTGCGCCGAGCGCTGACGCTGTGGGATCTGATTCTATACGGCGTCATCGTCATCCAACCGACGGCGCCAATGTCGATCTTCGGCGTGCTGGCCAAGCGCGGCCAGGGCCACGTGGCGACGACGATCCTGATCGCCATGGTGGCCATGCTCTTCACGGCCATCAGCTACGGGCGCATGGCGCGCGCCTACCCCAGCGCCGGGTCGGCGTTCACCTACGTCGGGCAGGAGATCAATCCGGCCCTGGGCTACATCACCGGCTGGAGCATGGTCATGGATTACATGCTGAATCCGGTGATCTGCGCCATCTGGATCAGCCAGCAGGCGCAGGTCTTCGTTCCCAGCGTGCCGTACTGGATCTGGGCGATTCTGGTGACGCTGATTTTCACCAGCCTGAATGTGCTCGGCATCAAGGCCTCGGCGCGGATCAACACCGGGCTGGCGGTGGGCATGGGGATCGTGATCGTCATCTTCTTCGCGGCGGCGGCGCGGTTTGTCTTTCACGGCCCGCACATCGGGATGGCGTTTTGGATGCGGCCGTTCTACGATCCGGCGACGTTCAACCTCGGAACAGTGTTGGGCGGGACGTCGATCGCGGTGCTGACCTATATCGGCTTCGACGGGATCTCCACGCTTTCGGAGGAGGTCGAGAACCCGCGGCGCAACATCCTGCTGGCGACGGTTCTGACCTGCGTCGCCATCGGCATCCTTTCGGCGATGGAGGTGTACGCGGCGCAACTGATCAACCCCAAGCCGGACCTGAGCACGGAAACGCTGTTGGATACGGCGTTCGTCAACGTCGCCGCGCAGGCCTGGGCCCCGCTGCTGGCAATCGTCGGCTTCACGCTGGTGGTGGCGAATTTCGGCTCCGGCATGGGCGCGATGCTGGGCGCGGCGCGGCTGCTGTTCGGCATGGGGCGCTCCAGCGCGCTGCCGAAGTCGTTTTTCGGCGCGCTGGATCCGAAGACCCGGATTCCGCGCAACAACGTGCTTTTCGTCGCGGCCCTGACGCTGATCGGCGCCTTTTCCATGAGCTACGAACTGGGCGCGCAAATGGTGAACTTCGGCGCGCTGATCGCCTTCATGGGCGTCAACCTGGCAGCCTTCCTGCGCTATTTCGTGCGCGCGGAGAAGAAGACCCTGGCAAACGGGCTGCCGCCGGCGCTGGGATTCCTGATCTGCCTGTTGCTGTGGCTGAACCTGAGCCACACGGCGCAGATCGCCGGCTCCATCTGGATGCTGGCCGGCATCGCCTTTGGGGCTTGGAAAACACGTGGATTCCGCGCGGAACTGGTCAATTTCGATATCCCTCCGGAGGATGAGACCTGAGCGCGTTCCGGCCGAGTTTTCGCGCCGCGCCGCTGAACTGCCCTCCCGCTTTTCTGGCGGGTACAGTGTGCACGCAGGAATCGCATGGTGGGAGCACAGGTTGCGATACCGGATTCCCAACCGGCTCAGGCTCCTGGCGGCACTGGACGCAGCGGCGTAGCGAAACAAACTCGGCCGTCAGTGCTAGCATTGATGATGTCGGGATTGACGGTTCAGTTGGGGAAGGCAGATGCACGGTCCATGCCTTCTGAACTTCCCATGGGAAGCTAACTCATTGAATCTGAATCCCTCAGAGTCGGGGCGTAGCGCAGCCTGGTAGCGCACCTGCCTTGGGCGCAGGGGGTCGGGCGTTCAAATCGCCCCGCCCCGACCAATAGAATCAAGCAGATACGGCCGTTTGTGGTTGCCTTCAATATCACCGACGTTTACAATTTGTTGATTCCATTAGGCATTGCCGCAGGTGGCGCACCTGCACTTGCGACAGGTGCTCCTGGATCGATCGCCACAACTATGCGACCCCGAGGATCCATCCTTCGATCATCGCGGTCTTCATATCCGTGCCGTCCAGATGTGGATTCAAGAAGTCCGCGAGATCACCTCTTCGGTCAGCCTGTTGCATCCACGCGGCGATGGAATACGCGTCGTGTTGATGGTCGTCCCTGCCCTCGGTCGCGAAGCTTCGGCTCCATAGTGCTGGGTAGGCTTCCACAACTGCGGATCGTCCCGGTGGAAGACTCCAGCCGTCAAACGGCCAGAAGTGCAGCCGCCCGACCGAATGGCGCCTAAGATAGAGAAGCCACGGCAAGCCGGCATGGGTGGATTTTGCAACCGCCCCCTGCACGTCGAAATGAAAGACTGACTTGGCCGCGCCGGCACGAATGTCCGTTAGACGCCGCCAACGTGAATCCCCAGATCGCGCGGCACCGTTTCCACAACAACCTCTGCGAACGAAGTCAACGTACACGTTGGCTTCATCCGTGGGCCAATGCTCTTGGAAATCCTCCAGGAACGTCGTCCAGTCAAGCGGCAGATTATAATGGCGGAAGTACTGCAGCGGAAACGAGAATGCATGGTCTATACCAACCAGCGTCAATTGAGGTTCTCGCAATCTGGTCACCAGCCACTGAGCAATGCCGCGCCGAGTCCAGTACTTGCGCGGGCTTGGTGGCGGCTGCACTTCGACTGGGAACGAGACTGCATCCGCCACAAATACCCGAAGGCCCTTGAGGCTGGAATCCGGCGTCTGGGCGCCTGAGTAGTCAATGCCGACGTAGCGCTCGAAGGCCGGAAATCGGTTCATGTTTGCTCTCCCTCTTTCGACAAACTCTATCGCTCCCAAGCCCGCGACCGCGTTCCGCTTCGTCCACGCTGATGACATTCATCTCGATAGCGCTTCAAGGCTATTGCTGGTCATGAGGAGAGGGCGGGGAATCGAATTTGAAGGCTGTGCGCGAGGCGTTCGACAATCTCGTTGGTCAGGCCAGTGATGAGGACGCCTCCTTCATCATCATCGCTGGAGATCTGTGAACTCCGTCGCGAAGTCACACCCAGAATCGGTGTTGGATAACCATGAACTCCGCAGGCGCTCGGACCGTAGAGTTCGCAGCCTTACGCCGTCCTTCGTCCGTCTGGGGGGGTGTTGCTTCGCTTCAGGCTGCTTAGCCTTTAGGCGAGCGCGGCCGCCGCGTCCGGCGCTTCCGCTTCTTCGTCGTGCCCGAATTCTCCCAATGAGATCGGTACGGCCACTTTCAGCATCAGGGTGAAAAGCAGGAAGCCGATCGCGAAGATGCCCGCCGCGACGCGCACCTCAGTCGTGGTCGGGTAGTACTCATAGATTTCGCCGAGCGCGTCGGGCGTCAGCCCAGGGATGATCAACCCCATCCCCTTCTCGATATAGACACCGGCGTAGGTGGCCAGGCATCCGATATTGAGCGTGATCCAATTGCGCCGCATGGCGGGCGATATGAACAGCCCGAATGACAGCAGATTGCAGGCCACCGCGGCCCAGGCGTAGGGAACCAAGGTGAGATGCGAGCCCAGGCCCAGGTACCAGTAGCGCGTGTACAACAGGTGCTGGGTGTTGGAATAGAACTCCTTGAACGCCTCCGCGCCGTGCAGGAAGAGATTCAGAAACATGGCATAGGCCATTAGTTCGGCGATCTTCCAGATGGCTTCTTCACGGATTTCGAATCGCGTGAAGCGCCGCAGCAGTTGCAGAACCACCAGCAGTATGGCCGGTCCGGAGCAAAATGCCGATGCCAGGAACTGCGGCGCCAGGATCGACGCATTCCAGTAGGGCCGCGCCGCCAGCCCGTTGTACAGAAACGCCGTCACGGTATGGATGCCAACGGCCATCGGGATGGAGAGGAGAACCAGCGGCGCCACCAACTGCTTGATGTAGTGCTTGCCATGAAAGGCGCGGTAGAGGATGTGGGTCGCCACAACGAAGTTCACCACGAAATAGACATTGAGCACGAGCACGTCCCAAGCCAGGAGCGAGCTCGGGAAATTCAGGTGGCCGAAGGGCGGAAGGAGGTGCCAGAAGCGATCCGGGCGGCCAATGTCCACGAGCACGAACAGCAGACACATCGAAATGGCGCTGATGGCCAACAGCTCGCCGTAGATAACGATCTCGCGGATCGGCTTCCAGTCGTAAATGTAGGCCGGAATCACGAGGATCACGGCCGCCGCCGCCACGCCCACAAGAAACGTGAAGTTGCCGATGTAGAAGCCCCAGCTGACCTGGTCGCGCATGGCGGTCAAGCCCAAGCCGGTGTGCACCTGGGCCGCGTAGGCGAACGCACCCGAGACGATCAGTGCACCGAGGAACGCCATCCACAGCCAGTAGGCGCGGTTGCCGTGCAGAATCAATTGCAGGCTTCCTCTCGTGAACCCGCCGAAGCGCCGGATGCTCTGGACGGGATGCTCAAGTGGCATAGA
>JBEKHU010000028.1:0-11782 GCA_050012115.1 Bryobacteraceae bacterium
ACCCAACCTTCGGCGCCCATCCCCGTCAACGCCTGGAACCTCTCCACAGGCAACAACTCTCCCAATACCCGCCTTTCCGCGGCCCGCACCACCGCCGCGCCCAGTGGATGCTCCGAAGCCTTCTCCAGCGCAGCCAGTAATCGCAGCAGTTCCTCCCCGCTCCAGCCCTCGACCGGCTCGACCGCCACTACCTCCGGCTTCCCCTCGGTCAGCGTCCCGGTCTTGTCGAAGACCACCATGTCGATGGACGCCATCCGCTCCAACGCCTCGCCCCCGCGCACCAGAATCCCCATCCGCGCCGCGCGCCCGGTCGCCACCATCACCGCGGTCGGCACGGCCAGCCCCATCGCGCACGGGCAGGCGATGATCAGCACCGCGACGCTCGCAGCGGCGGCTCTCGCCACCTCCTGGCCGCTCAGCATCCACGCCGCGAACGTGAGCAACGCGATGCCGAACACCGCCGGCACGAACACCGCGCTCACACGGTCGGCCAGCCGCTGCATGGGGGCCCTTTCACCCTGGGCCGCGCGCAGCAGCCGGAGAACCTGCTCCAGCATCGTCTCTCCGCCCAGCGCCGTGATGCGGGCTTTCAGAATCCCTTGCCCGTTCGTCGTGCCGCCGATCAGCCGCGCGCCTGTCTCCTTGTCCACCGGCACGGGTTCGCCCGTCAGCATCGACTCGTCCACGCTGCTCGTTCCCGCCAGAACTACGCCGTCGGCCGGCACCCGTTCGCCGGGCCGGACCACGACCATGTCGCCCAGTCGCAAAGCCTCTAGTGCAACTTCCACCTCAATACCATCTCGCTCCACCCGCGCCGTCGCCGGCTGCAATTCCGCCAGCGCCCGCATCGCCGCCGCCGCGCGCCGCCGCGCCCGCGCTTCCATCGTGTTCCCGGCCAGCACGAGCCCCAGGATGAACACCACGGCCTCGAAATACACCTCCGCCGGCATGCCGCGTGCTTCGAACACCCGTGGCGCGACCGTCACTGCCGCCGAATACAGGAACGCCGCGCCCGTCCCGGCGGCGATCAGCGTGTTCATGTCCGTCGTGCCGTACCGCGCCGCGGCCCAGGCCTTGACGTAGAACCGGCGCCCCGTCAGCGCCATGAAACTCGCGCTCAAGACCATCAGCGCCCACCGCAGGCCTTCCGCGGGCAGTTCGTATAGGAACGGCAGCAGTGCGCGGAACGGGGCGTTCAACCCCATCGCCACTCGGTTCAGCAGCGGGTCGACGCTCCCGTGCCGCATCAGCGGCATCGACAGGGCCATCGCCACGGCGGCCGCCACCAGCGTCCACGCCGTCTCGCGCCGCAAGCGCTCGTAAGCCGCCTGCTGCTCCTGCTCCTGCTGCTCCTGTTCCGCGCTCGCACTCCGTCCCGGCGGCGGCACCGTGGCTTCATAACCAGTGGCGTTGATCGCCCCGGCCAACTCCTGGGGCGACACCAGCAGCGGGTCGTACTCCACCGTCGCGCTTTCCATCATCAGATTGACGGCCGCCCCGCGCACCCCGGCCTGCGTCTCCAGCGTTCGCTGGACAAAGGCCTGGCACGCCGCGCACGTCATCCCCTTGATGGTCAATGTCGCCTTCACCGTGGCCGGCTCCGCGACGCCGCTCTTAGGCCTGCCGGGCGTTGAACCCGATCCGGTTGACGGCATCGATCAGTTTCTCTTTGCTCGCCTTCTCCGTGTCGAAATTGACCCTTGCCGAGCCGACCTCCACCTGCTCCACCTCGGCGCCTTGCACCTTTGCCAGCGCCGCCGTGACGCGCCGCACGCACCCCTCGCAATGCATCCCTGCGATCGCCAGATTCAGTTGCTCTTGCATGGATCCCCCATTCCTATTTGATGCACCCGCGCCGCCGCTTACCCCGCCAATTCCCTGTACAGCGCCTCGTACCGCGGAATGATCCGCGTGCTGCAGAACACCGTCTCGGCGCGCTTTCTCGCCGTGCGCTCCATCTCTGAGCGCAGCCCTGCATTGCTCAGCAACTCCAGCACCCGCCCCGATTGGCCGGCCACGTCGCCCACCGCTTCGAGATACCCGCTCTCCCCGTGGATCACCACCTCCGGCAGACCGCCGACCCGCGTCGCCACCGGCACCACGCCGCAGGCCATCGCCTCCAGTGCCGCCAGCCCGAACGACTCCTGCCGGCTCGGCAGCAGCAGCACATCGCACTGCGGGATCAGCTTCTCGATGTGGTTCTGCTTGCCCAGGAAACGCACCGCTTCGTGCACCCCTAGTTCGTACGCCAGCGCCTCGGCCGCCCCCTGTTCCGGACCGTCGCCCGCCATCCACAGCTCGGCATCCACCTGCTTGCGCACCTCGGACAGGATGCGCACGCAGTCCCCCACCCGTTTGACCGCGCGGAAGTTGGAAATGTGCAGCAGCCGCGGCCGCCCCTCGTGCCGCTCCCGGGCGGGCGTGTACAGATCGCAGTTCACGAAGTTGGGGATCACCCGGATCTCCTGCTGAATCTGGAACACTTCAACGGTTTCGCGCCGCAGGTCTTCGCTGATCGAGGTGACCGCGTCGCTCTGCTCGATGGTGTACTGCGTGATCGGGAAATAGGCCCGGTCGGTCCCCACGATCGTGATGTCGGTCCCGTGCAGGGTCGTCACATACGGCAGCCGCCGCCGCGGCGCCAGCATCTGCCGCGCCAGCATCGCCGAAGCCGAGTGCGGAATCGCGTAGTGCACATGTAGCAGGTCCAGCTTCTGCCATTCGGCGATTTCCGCCATTCTGGAAGCCAGCGCCAGCAAGTATGGCGGATGCTGGAACAGCGGGTAGGAGCTGACCTCCACTTCATGGAAGTGGACCCGCGGCTGCGCCGGGTCCAGCCGGATCGGATTCGAATAGGTAATGAAATGAACCTCGTGGCCGCGCTGGGCCAGTTCGCTCCCCAACTCCGTCGCCACAATTCCGCTCCCCCCGTAAGTGGGGTAGCAGGTGATTCCAATGCGCATCGCGTGCCTCCGGCGAGGGCCGCCAGTTCGTGGGAGCCGCCTGGCCGCGTGGCCGTGCGGCTCCCATCCTGTTCGTCCCAACCCTCACACAGGCATTTTGATGCTCAGGACCGCTCCTTGTCCCGGATATGTTTCAACTTCCAGCGCACCACCGTTCTTTTTTACCCGCCAGCGGATCGTTTTTGGACCCGCGTCCAAGACCTCCAGTTCTTCCAGGTTGAACGCCCCGGCGATGGGAAATCCCCGCCCGTTGTCCTGGACCATGACCGACAGCATCTCCCCCTGCCGGCTGACTGTCACCCGCACGTCTGTAGCATGGGCGTGCTTCCGCACGTTGACCAGCGCCTCCCGCACCAGACTCACGATTTCCGGATTGCGCTCCACGCTCCCGCACTACGCTTCGCTGGCCACTTCCAGCTCCACCCGCGGTCCGCCCTCGCGCTCGAAACCCTCACGCATCTTCGCCAGACTTTCACCTAGGGGCCTCCCGCCTCGCTGTTCCTGCCGCAGGCTCGCCAGAAAGCCCCGCAGGACGTCGATCTGGCCTGCTGCCAGAGGCCGGATCCGGGCCAGTTCCTCGGCCGCGGCCACCGGGTCTTTCTGGATCAGCCGCTGCAGCGCCTCGAGCCGCCACTGCAATGCCGCGATGCTTTGCAGCGGCCCGTCGTGCAGATCCGCGGCAATCCGCTCCCGCTCCGCCGCCAAGACGTCGTCGAGATCCTTTGTCACCATGAGATCCGCAAGGCGCACTCACCGGGCGGGATCTGGTGACTTGCGCCGCTGGCCTCTGCCCTCTACATCGGCAGCGCGATGGATCGGCAACAGTATTTATGGGTGTTAAGTTCCCATAACGGGAGTAGTCAAACCCCAATTCTCGCGGCTTGTGTCTATGAGAAACGCCGGTCTTGACGCCCTTTTAGTTCGACTGCCGGGATGCGGCGCGCGGGGCAACTTCGAAACAGATGATGAAAAGGTGTTGAATCGCGGTCCCGTGGCGGGCGACTCCACTACCCGAGGCGTGGCGTTATGTCTCTACTACAACTGAGAGAACTCCTGCTCCACTGCGGCATTTTTGCTTGACAACCGGGTGTAAGCTCAAAATGGCCGGTCGCTCTCGCGGCGCATCGGCCAAGCTCTTTCACAATTGCGAAGATTTAGCGAATTTGCACATCCTAAGCCAATCATTCTAAAAAACAAAACAGACAATTGGCTTTGTTCCTCACTTTTTGTTTTTTGCGCCCGTGCCACAGCACGCCGGGTCACGCGATCACGCCGGACTCGCTCCTGTTCTCATGCACCCAGGGTGAACCGCCGGCGCATGGATGGTTTGCGGCGCACTGACGCGTCGGACACTCCTGACCGCGTATTGAGCAGGCGAAATGCACTGCCTGCCGGACCTTCTCGTCTCGAAATTCGACACCTGTTCCGGCCCAAAACCAAAACGGAACAAACATCTTATAGAGACGAATCATGTATAGTATTCAGTTTCCTGTAAACTGATGATAACAAATAAGTTACACTGCACATACCGTTTGGCTCGGGCCGTGCACTCCCCCTGTCGTCAGACCAGTTCACTCTGGAGCACCAGGCAGGGAGAGACGTTATGGCAACGGGTACGGGATCAGCAGGAGTGGGGAAAGGGACGGCGTGGCGTATCGCCCCGGCCATCCCGGCTCCGCCTTCGGAAGAAGTGGCAGTCACTGGCAACCTGGCGTTGGTCAGGTTCATCGCCGCGCGGATTGCTTCGTCACTGCCGGTCCAGGTCGAGTTAGAGGACCTCGTTCAGACCGGTACCCTGGGCTTGATTGACGCCGTGCGGCGTTACGACCCCTCCAAGGGCATCCCGTTTCCCGCCTACGCCCGCTATCGCATCCGCGGCGCGATCCTGGATGCCCTGCGCGCTCTTGACTGGGCCACCCGCAACCAGCGCAAGCAGCGCAAAGCCATGGCCAACGCGGCCTCGGAGGAGGGCACGCCGGAGACGGATCCCCGCAAACTGCGCTTCTTCGGCCTCGGTCCCGTGGCTTCGCTCTCAAGCCGCAACGAAACCCAGGACGAACTGCCCGCACCCGACGTCCCTTGCGCCGAGAACCTCCACCCCGACAAGCTGTATGAAGCCCAAGAAGCACGGGAGTTGATTCGGAAGGCGCTCGAAGTCTTGCCGGCACGGCACCGCAAAGTCGTATTGATGTACTACTCAGGCGACTGGAGTATGCGCGCCATTGGCCGGACGCTCGGGGTGAACGAGAGCCGCGTCTCGCAGATCCACAAGTCGGCCTTGGACAAGATGAAGCGCGCTCTCTCCAGCGAGAGCCTGGCGAACCCGCTGCGCGCGGCTTGAGGCCGAGTTGGGCGCTAATGGACCTTGACCCGGTAGGGCATGACGCGCAGCATGCCGCCCTGCAGGTACGGCAGTAGTCCGCTTTCGGCGCCGGCGCGCTGTAACAGCCATTCCTCCGGCGTCTGGGACGCCGACGAGGTGTAGTCGCTCATTCCCATCAGCTTCTCCCAGAAGCTCTTACGCCCCGGGTAGACGATCAGCTTCGCCTCCCGGTCGGAGGGCATCGCCCCCTTGTGCTGCAGCACCTCGATGGCACGGTCGATTCCGCCCATCTCGTCGACCAGGTGGTTCTTGAAGGCGTCAGTGCCAACCCACACGCGGCCCTGCGCCAGCGGTTCGATCTTCTCGATGCTCGACTTCCGCCCCTCGGCGACGCGCTTAAGGAAGCCGGCGTATACCGACTGCAGCGCCTCCTGCAGCTTCTTGCGGCCCTCCGGCGAAAGGGGCTTGGTTTCGGAGTCCAGGTCGGCGTACTTGCCCCGCTGCAGAGTCTCGGTCGAGAAGCCCAGCTTGTCGTACAGGCCCTTCAGATTGGCCTTCCCGAAGATCACGCCGATCGATCCGGTGATCGTGTTGGGGTAGGCGACCACCGGGTCGCCGGTCATGGCGATGTAGTAGCCGCCCGACGCCGCCACGTCGGACATCGACACCACCACCGGCTTCTTGCGGGCAAGCTCCTTGAGCGCCTGCAGGATCTCATCCGAGGCGATCGCATCGCCGCCCGGCGACTCGACGCGCACGATCACGCCCTTGATCGAAGGATCGTCGGCAATGCTCTTGGCCAGCCGGGTGACCGGCGCCGGCGTGATCCCGATATCGCGGCCCCAGGGATTCTCCGGCGCACTGCGCAGGATATCGCCTTCGGCCACCAGATACGCGATCCGCTGGCTCTTCTGTGGGGGCTTCAAGTCGCCCAACAACAGTTGGGGACTGATGGAGACCGGCTCGGCCAGGCCGGCTCTCTTGGCCAGCGCTTTCTCGACGGCCGGCAGGTAGCTGAGCTCATCCACCAGCCCCTTTTGCACCGCCGCCGGCGCCAGGAAAGGCGCCTCGTCCACCAGCGCGCTAAACTGCTCGGGCTTCATCTTCCGCGCCGGGCCAATGGTGGAGGTGACGTCGTTCCAGATGCCGTCGAGCAGCGCGTTGAGCTCCTCCTTGGTCTCCGGACTCATGTCTTTGCGGGTGAGCATGTCGCCGGCGTCCTTGTACTTGCCCATGTGCTCGACTTCGAACTGTATGCCGAGCTTGTCGAGCGTTCCCTTGAAGTACATCGCCTCGATGCGCAGGCCCTTCACGTCCAGGTAATCCTCCGGCGCGAGGTAGATCCGGTCGGCCGCGGACGCGAGGTAATAGTCTCGCAGACCGGGCGTCTCCAGCCACGCATAGACGGGCTTCCCCGAGTGCTTGAAAGCCTCGATGCCCGCTCGCAGTTCCTGCATCTTGCCCCAACCCGCGGCCACCCGCCTGGGACGGAGCAACAGGCCTTTCACCCGCGCGTCTCTCCCGGCCGCGCGCAGCAGGCTCCACCACTCGACCACGGCCAGCGGCGCCTGGCGGGCCAGCGCGGGAATGGGCGGGACATCGGCCAGCCCCTCGGGCACCTCGCCCGATAGGTTCATGGTCACAATGCCGCTCGCCGGCACGGACGGCGCCTGCGCCGACCAGCGCACTGCGGCGAAGAACAACACCACCAAAGCCACTCCGGCAATCACGATGCCGGCCAGAATGCCCAACAGGAACTTCTTCATGCCTCAGTTGTCTCCAGTCGAACGCGTCTGGCGGCCTGCGGCAGTTGTCCCGCAGGCCGCATTACCAGCACCGCTGCATCCCGAAGGGCCGCCGGACTTAGCGGCGCCACCTTCGTCGCTCCTCGTCGCCGGTGAATCACATCGCCATCTTCGTCGCTTCCCGCTCTCGCCGCAAGCTCAGGCCGCGCGGCCGCGCGCGACCTCCGCCACGGGCCGCTATGCGCCCGTGAGGATGGCGTCGAAGCGCTTGCTGACATCCTTAAGATACGCAGCGTCGCCACCCTCGAGTTCCGTGGTCGCGTCTCCCTTGTACCCGATATCCGCCAAAGCGTGATAGATGGCCTTCCAGTCGATGTCGCCGTCGCGCAGGTTGACCCAGTCGGCGACGGTCTTGTCCAATTGCTTGTTGTGGCGGAACGTGAAGTCCTTGAGGTGCAGCTTCACGATGCGCGAGCCAAGCGTCCGGATCCAGTCCTGCGGATAGCCGTACAGCACGACGTTGCCCACGTCGAAGTAGGCGCGGATCCAGGGGCTCTTGAATTCGTCGATGTAGTGCGCGAACTCGAGCGGGCTCAGCAGGAACTTGTTCCAGACTTCCTCGATGCCGATGATCACCTTGTGCTTCTCGGCCAGCGGAATCAGTTTGCGGATCTCGCGCTGGCTCCGGTCCCAGGCCTGTTGATAGCTGACCTCAGGCGTCACCACGGCCGGCACTAGCAGCACCGTCTGGGCGCCCCACAGCCGGGCGTTGTCCAGGCTCGTCTCCATGCCCTTCAGGCAGCGCGCCACCACTTCGGGATTGGGACTCGACAAGGGGTATTTCCAGTGCCCCATGTTCATTACGGAGTGGATGGGAAGACCGGCCTGATCCGAGGCCTTCTTGTACTCCTCCGCAATTCGCGGATCTTCCTGCGTGCCGATCTCGACCGACTCGAAGCCGCACTCCTTGGCCAGGCGGAGTCGTTCGACGGGGCTCAGGTTCTTGGGCAGCATGTCGAATTCGACGGCCTTACGAATGAGCAGCCGGGGCGATGCCGCCGGGGCAAGCCCAGGGAGGGGAGCCGCGCCCACAGCGGCCGCGGCGGAATTGAACAGAAACGTGCGCCGATCCATGCAGAACTCCTCTTGCGAAACGTTAGCGGACTGGTCCAGCACGATTCTACACCGCGCGGCGGGGCCGAAGACGGCCGAGGTCCGGAACGCTATAATCGAAGTGGTACCCAAGGCGTTGATCTTTCAGCGGTTTGGCCCTTCATTCTGCAGTCGTCCGGCGGGACCAACAGCGTTGCCTTTGGCTGCCGCGGCGGGAATCTGAGTTTTCCGGTGAAATCGTGAGAACAAATCCGGAAGCATCGTCGTCCTAACAACAGGAAGGCAGGAGTATCTATCCGTGAAGCGGAAGTGGAAGTGGATTCTCGGCATCGGCGGCGTCCTTGTGGTCGCCGGCGGCGTGTTCGCCAGTGTGAAGATGAGCCAGCGGGGCATCGTTACGGTTCAGACGGGCAAGGTCCTGCGTTCGGACCTGACCAGCCTCGTGACTGCATCCGGGGAGATCAAGCCCCGGGATTACTACAACATTGGCGCCAACGTGATGGGACGCATCGTGGCCATCAACGTGAAAGAGGGCGACCGCGTCAAACGCGGTCAGGTCCTGGCGCGCCTGGAGAATATTCAGGCGGACGCCGATGTCCAGGCGCAGCAGGCCTCGCTGAATTCGGCCCTGGCCGACTCGGCCGCCGCGGAAGCGGGGCTGAAGGCGATGGATGACAACATCCAGAACGCGCAGGCGACGGTCGACCGCGCCAAGGCCGACCTGGACAAGGCGCGGGTCGATTTTCAGCGCGGCGACGAACTCTGGAAGAACAAGCTGATCGCCAAGCAGGACTAC
This sequence comes from Bryobacteraceae bacterium, assembly GCA_050012115.1. Classification (GTDB taxonomy): domain Bacteria; phylum Acidobacteriota; class Terriglobia; order Bryobacterales; family Bryobacteraceae; genus CAIVVT01. The sequence continues at coordinate 8,941 of JBEKHU010000028.1, forward strand.
GACGTCCGCAAGTCGACTTTGGACAGCCAGGCCGCCACTCTGCGCGGCGCCGAGGCGGCGTATCAGCAGATGCTGGCGCAGCGCGAGCAGACCGCGTCGCAGTTGAACGGCGCGCAGAAGCGCGTGGCCCAGTCGCGGGCGATGCTGCGCCGCGTCGACGATGTTCTGGCCAAGCACATGGCGACCAGTCCCATCGACGGCATCGTCACCAACCTGCCGGTGCGCATGGGCGAGACGGTCGTGCCGGGCATTCAGAACTCCTCCGCCTCATTGATCATGACCATCGCCGACATGAGCCTGATCACGGCCGAGGTGAAGGTGGACGAGACGGACATTGTGAATGTGAAGCTGGGCCAGCTGGCCGATGTCACCATCGACGCCATTCCCAACAAGACCTTCAAAGGCCATGTGATCGAGATCGGCAACACGGCGATCCTGCGCTCGACGGGGCTGGCGGCCAGCCAGAGCGCGGTTTCCAGCCAGGAAGCCAAGGACTTCAAGGTCGTCATCGCGCTGGACAATCCGCCGGACGAGATCCGGCCTGGACTGTCCTGTACTTCCAAGATCATCACGGCCACGCGGCAGAAGGCGCTGGCCATTCCGATCCAGGCCCTGACCGTGCGCCAGCGCGGCGACCTGGAGCCCGAAAAGCCGGGCGGCGGCAAGACGGTCCAGGCCAACTCCACGCCCGATCCGGTCAAGGAGAAAGCGAAGAAGGAAGAGTTGCAGGGCGTCTTCCTCGTGAATAAGGGCGGCGCCGAGTTCCGTGAGGTGAAGACCGGCATCACGGGCACCACCGACATTGAAGTGCTCTCCGGTTTGAAGGAAGGCGACGAAATCATCACCGGCAGCTACAAAGTCATCCGCACCTTGCGCAACGCAGCCAAGGTGAAGGTGGACAACCAGGCGCCGGTTAAGACGGAAAGCTAGACGCTCCGTCTCCAGGCTTGGAACGAGGGAGAACGACATGGCCACTGCAGCCAGCATTGATCGCGACGCGCGCGCCGAGGAACTCAAGCGCGACAACATCGTTATCCGCACCTACGATCTGTGGAAGACCTATGTCATGGGCGACCAGGAAATCCACGCCGTGTCGGGCGTGGATATCGAAATCCGCCGCGGCGAGTACCTCGCCATCATGGGTCCGTCGGGTTCGGGCAAGTCCACGCTGATGAATCTGATCGGCTGTCTGGACTCGCCGACAGCGGGCGAGTATTACATCAACGGCAACCTGGTCAGCGAGATGGACGACGACGAACTGGCGCGGATCCGCAACAAAGAGATCGGTTTCGTCTTCCAGACCTTCAACCTGCTGCCGCGCGCCACGGCGCTGCACAACGTGGAGCTGCCCTTGATCTACGCCGGCATCCCCGCGCAGGACCGGATCGAGCGCGCCAAGCATGCGCTGCGCATCGTGGACCTCGAACCGCGCATGTACCACAAGCCGAACGAGCTCTCGGGCGGACAGCGCCAGCGCGTCGCGGTCGCCCGCGCGCTGGTGAACAACCCGTCGATCCTGCTGGCCGACGAGCCCACCGGCAACCTGGATTCCACCACCAGCCGCGACATCATGGCCCTGTTCGAGAAGCTCTACCAGCAGGGCAACACCATCGTGCTGGTGACGCACGAGCGCGACATCGCCGAATACGCCCATCGCATCGTCACCATCCGCGACGGTAAAATCCACAAGGACGAAACGCGCGAGCAGCACTACGGCCCGCGCACCGTTGGACCACCCTCTCCTTGACAGGCCCGCAATCTGTTACAACGGTCGCATGATCGGCATTCTGTACCGCGGACGCCGCGCCGCCACCATTGAGAACGAATACCTGCAAGTGGTGGTCACCGAACAAGGCGGCCACATTGCGGCGATCATCGACAAGTCCACTGGCGTCAATCCGCTCTGGGCCCCGCCCTGGCCCACGATCGAGCCGTCCGCCTGGTCAGCCGACATGCTCGAGTACGGGTGCGACGCCGAAAGCCAGTTACTGGCCGGCATTCTCGGGCACAACCTCTGCCTGGACCTGTTCGGCGAGCCGAGCGCGGAGGAGGCGGCCGTCGGTTTGCGCGTGCACGGTGAGACCGGAGTCATCGCGCACGCCTTGAGTACGGACGGTGACACGCTCTGGCAGCGGGCGACGCTGGTGCACGCCCAACTGCTCTTTGAACGCACCCTGCGCCTGCGCGCCGGAAGCCGGCGCATCGAGATCGGCGAGACCGTGGAGAACCTCTCCATCTACGACCGGCCCATCGCCTGGACCGAGCACGTCACGCTCGGGCCGCCGTTCCTCGAGAAGGGACGCACCATCACGCAGGCCACGGCCACGCGGTCGAAGGTCATGGAATCCGACTTCACCGGCGGCCTGTGCCCGCATCGGACCGGCGCGGAGTTCGACTGGCCGCGCGTGCCGCTGGCCGCCGGGGGCAGCGAAGATCTGCGTGTCTACACCGCGCGCGACGTCTCGGCCTCATTTACGACCCATCTGATGGATCCGGCGCGCGAGACGGCCTGGTTCAAGGTCTGGAGTCCCGCGCACAAACTGCTGCTGGGCTACGAGTGGAAGCAGAGCGACTTCCCGTGGCTCGGAATCTGGGAGGAGAACTACAGCCGCACGGCGCTGCCGTGGGACGGCAAGACCCTCACCCGCGGCCTGGAGTTCGGCGCGTCGCCGTTCGCCGAGAGCCGCCGCAGCATGATCGGACGCAGCACTATGTTCGGCGCCCCGTGCTACCGCTGGATCCCCGCGCGCTCGTGCGTCTCGGTGGAATACACGGCGTGGCTCGAGCCGTGCAAAGAGTTGAAGCTCTAGCCGGCGCGACGGGCGCGCGGAGGGGGGAACCT